>JAEZGQ010000133.1 GCA_023416895.1 Bacillota bacterium
AGAAGAAGCACCGCGGCGTTGTATAGCGCCGCAAATGCCAAACGTTTTTTTAACGTTGCAGTAAATTTATCCATAACAATTAAACATCCTCCACATCTGAAAAATCAAAAATATCTTCAATGGTCAATTTAAAATATTGGGCGATCTTGTAGGCCAAAACAAGGGATGCGGTGTATTTTTCGCATTCCAGCGAAGTGATGGTTTGCCTGGTTACGCCTACGGCCTGCGCAAGTTCTTCCTGCGAGATCCGATGCTTTTTACGAAGCTCCTGTATTTTTGTTTTCAAAAGCTCACCTCCAACAATTGCAATGCGCGCTTTGCATTTATAGTATAGTTTGCTTTGCATTTAATGTCAAGCGTACTTTGCATTTTCGCACAAAAAAAAGAAGCCGCTTTTTATAGCAGCCTCTTGTTAAATACGGATAGTATTCGCTTACAGCGGAAAAACCTTTTTTCCAAATTCGTGATTGACGATCTGTGCGAGGCTATTGTAAATAGCGCTCAGCCCGCAACCGATACCCACCCAGCCCGCAACGAGCTTAAGCGCGGCGCTGGCTGTAAAATCGGCAACGGAAAGCAGCAGAAACAATACGGTGAGCGAAAGGAAAACAACCTGCGTGGCACGGTTGTGCTTGAGGGTGCCCACAAACATAAAAGCGGTAAAAATGCCCCAAAGAAGAAGATAGAAGCCCATGCTCGTTTCGTCGGCCTTTGCGATGCCGTCAAAGGGGTTGACCCAAATAAGAACCAAAGACCACCAGAAGAGGCCGTATGCCGTAAACGCCGTTGCGCCGAAGGTATTGTTCTTTTTAAATTCCATGATGCCGGCCACGATTTGCGCAGCTCCGCCCAAGCAAAGGCCCATCGCAAGGATCACACCCGACAAAGGGATGATCGCGGCATTGTGCAGGTTTAACAAAACCGTGGTCATGCCGAAGCCTAAAAGTCCAAGCGGCCCCGGGTTTGCGATTGTTGCGTTGTTCTGTGTTGCTGACATATAAACCTCCATATTTTATTCCCGCGAACAATTATATGTGGTTGTGACAAATTGTGCAATGAACAAACAAATATATTCAATAAAAATGTGTAGATAACGTGCGGTTTTCATAACATCTCGTAGTTTGCGGCACACTATAAGCCGGAGGACATAAACATGGAAATACGCTTTGATGCAGTGTATTACGAACCGGATGCACTCGGTTACGAACTCGGGCGGGAACTTAAAGCAAAATATCAAAACCTACCATGGCTGCCCATAGAAAGTCACAACCGCATCCCGGAACTTACGGCAGCAGGGAACCGCGAATTTCAAAAACTGAAAAGGCATCTCATCATCGGCGTAAGAAAAACGCACCGCTATGTGCCAAACCATAAGGTTTCCGACTGGCTTGTACCCTACACGTCTTCGGGCTGTTATGCTATGTGCCTTTATTGCTACCTCGTATGCAATTACAACAAATGCGCATACCTCCGGCTGTTTGTAAACCGCGAGCAGATGCTTGAGCAGCTTTTAAAAAAAGATGCAGCCGCTGTTTATCCGCAAACGTTTGAAATCGGCAGCAACAGCGATTTGGTGTTGGAAAACACAATCACCAACAACTTACGCTTTACGATTGAGCGTTTTTCGCGCGAAGGGCGAGGCAAGCTCACGTTCCCGACCAAGTTCGATATGGTAGAACCGCTGTTGAACCTGGAACATAGGGGAAAAGTGATTTTTCGCATGAGCGTGAACCCTCAGGAAGTCATACGCCGCGTAGAATTCGGAACCTCATCCTTAAGCGCGCGGATTCGCGCATTAAATAAGGTGGCGCAGGCCGGATACCCCGTTGGGCTTTTGATCGCACCCGTAATTTTGCTGCCGGAATGGAAGCGGCTATACGGAGAACTGATTGAACAGCTATCGGACGAACTAAGTGAAAAGGTTGCGCAATCCGGGTTTCTTGAAATTATCCTCATGACGTACAGCTATGTGCAAAACGCCATCAACACCGAGGCGTTTCCCAACGCCGTAGAGCTTTTTGATCGGCAAACCATGACGGGACGCGGACGAGGCAAATACTGCTACCGTAACGATGTACGCACGGAGGCTGAAGCTTTTTTGCGAGAGAAGCTGGCGCAGAAATTGGGGAATATGCCGATTTTGTATATTTCATAACGAAATGATTCCTTGCAGTTGCTGCGAAAACCGATAAAACCCAAGCAATGCAAAAGACCGCCGATTGTTATCGACGGTCTTTTTGTGGTCGGGGCGACTGGATTTGAACCAGCGGCCTTTTGGTCCCGAACCAAACGCGCTACCAAGCTGCGCTACGCCCCGATTGGAGCCAATGTGGGGGCTCGAACCCCAAACCTGCGCATTACGAATGCGCTGCTCTACCATTGAGCTACATTGGCTTGCGCTTTCCGCGCTGACAGTTTTAAATTATAGCACAACTCTTTTTATCTGTCACGCGTTTTTTGCCATGCATTCACTTTTTTGCGATGCAGCGAAAAGACAGGGGAGTTGTCACGCAAAAAGGTGTTCCAGTAGAATTTTCAACCCGATGAGCGTAAGGATAATTCCTCCCAAAAGCTCCGCGTTTTTGCCGAACATACAGCCAAGGCGGTTTCCCATTTTAACGCCGAGCGCCGAAAGGAGAAAGGCGACAAGGCCTACAATGATCGAAGTCGTCCAAATAAAATCGCCCGTCACAGCGAGGCCAACGCCTGCCGCAAGCGCATCTATACTTGTAGCAAACGCCATAACGAGGAGGTTTTGCATCAAAAACGGATTGACCGGCACGGCGGCATTCTCCTTGCAACGCCGTGATTCTATGATCATGCGGATGCCGATAAACGCAAGCAACGCGAAGGCGATGTAGTGGTGTGCAGCACTTACATAACCGCTCACCCCTGCACCCAAAACCCAGCCCAAAAGAAGCATTGCGCATTGAAACAGGCCAAACATCGCGGCAAGCCGTAACGTGTCGCCACGCTTTGGCTTTTTTACGGCAACCCCGCTTGATACCGCAACGGCCATGGCATCCATCGCGAGAGCGAGGGCAATCAAAAGGCTGGAGAGCAGTTCCATACATCCCTCGAACGGCCTGATTGTGCGGCAAACCATTGCCGCGCCTGCCGGTCTATTATAGGATATTTGGAACGTCATTCGATTACGACAAGCAATTTGTGCACTTACCGTTACAAAGCCGATTCCTTTGGAACAAACATTTCAAACAGCAAAGAAATAAAGCCTGAGCGGTGGGGAACAAACCTTTCTTGTGCGATCATTTCAAGGATTTCATCCTTATGCGCCCATGCGACTGCCTGAACTTCTTCTTCCTGAAGTTTCAGCAAAGGAAGATCAACCTCTCGCTCCAGAAGATAATAGTCGTCAAACCCGTTCGGAAAGTTGATGGTAAGGTATGGCCGAAGCGCGGAAAAATCCGTCGCATAGCCGATCTCTTCAAACAGCTCACGCTGCGCCGCCTGTGCACTCGTTTCGCCCGCAAGCGCACTTCCGCCCGCAGTAACGTCCCAAAGATTCGGCCAGCCGTGCTTAAAAGCGTTGCGCTGCTGAATGAGCATTTGGCCTTTGTGATTAAAAAGGCATATATGCACGACCATGTGATACCCGCCTTCGGGTAGCGGCTTTCCTCGCTCTGCGGTTTTACCGGTAAGCAGGCGATTTTTGTCGTAAACATCCCACAACTCCATAAGCATATCCTTTCGTTTTACGGCGCGTTTGGCAGCATAGAGAAGAGAAGCGGGGGAATAACGAATCAGCACCCATGTAAACATGGGTGCTGATTGGTGCGGGAAACAGGACTTGAACCTGCATGAAGTCGCCCTCACACGGACCTGAACCGTGCGCGTCTGCCAATTCCGCCATTCCCGCGAAAAAAAAAGTGGTGGATGGGGATGGATTCGAACCATCGAAGTCTGTGACGGCAGATTTACAGTCTGCTCCCTTTGGCCACTCGGGAACCCATCCACGTTGATGTATCAATGGAGCTGGCGATGGGACTCGAACCCGCAACCTGCTGATTACAAATCAGCTGCTCTGCCAATTGAGCTACACCAGCAAACACTGTATATTTGGTGCCTCAGAGTGGAGTTGAACCACCGACACAGGGATTTTCAGTCCCTTGCTCTACCAGCTGAGCTACCGAGGCATATTGGCGACCCGGAGGGGGCTCGAACCCCTGACCTCCAGCGTGACAGGCTGGCATTCTAACCAACTGAACTACCGGGCCGCGTTTACCATGTTGAAAAGGTACAGTTTGTTTGGTGGGCCTTCAGGGACTCGAACCCCGGACCAATCGGTTATGAGCCGACCGCTCTGACCAACTGAGCTAAAGGCCCTGAAATCCAACACCCAAACGGGGGAAAGTGGTGACCCCTAGGAGACTCGAACTCCTGTTACCGCCGTGAAAGGGCGGTGTCTTAACCGCTTGACCAAGGGGCCTTAATAAATTTGGTCGGGGTGAAGGGATTTGAACCCCCGGCCCCATGCTCCCAAAGCACGTGCGCTACCGAACTGCGCTACACCCCGTTTGCATTCGCTTGAAGCGACGCTTAATAATATACCGCATCGAGATTGTGTTGTCAACACGTCTTTGTCGAAAAAATTATATTGCAATTTCACAAAGTTCTGTCCGGCTTGCGTCAGGGATGCGAAGCATATATAATTAAGATATGCTTAGAAAAAGCATAAAGCAAGGGGAGTTTTGATGCAAAGGCACAACTTGGTTCCTCAGGAGGAACTTTTAAAGAGCACACAGGCCGCAAAACGGCTGCATGACGATATTTTAAGCAGGGGACTTACCTTCTATATCGAATCCTATGGCTGCCAAATGAACGACCACGACGCCGAAAAGCTTGCGGGCATGCTTCAAAGCTGCGGCTACCAAAAAGCGACCGAAAAGTTTGAGGCGGATCTTATTCTTTTTAACACCTGCTGCGTACGTGAGCACGCGGAGCTTCGTGTTTTCGGCAATATTGGCGCGCTGAAAAAGCTGAAAGACGAAAAACCGCAGCTGATGATCGGCGTATGCGGCTGTATGATGCAGCAGGAGGATGTCGCCCAAAAACTTTTCAAGCGTTTTCCGTTTGTGGATCTTGTTTTCGGCACGCATGAGCTTTACCGCTTTCCCGTGCTTTTGGAAGCCGCGCTCAACGGTGAGCGCACCTTTTCCGTTACGCAAATCGACGGAGAAATTGCCGAAGGGCTGCCTGTTGAAAGAAATGGCCGGTTTCAAACAAACGTTACCATTATGTATGGGTGTGACAATTTTTGTTCCTACTGCATCGTGCCGTATGTACGCGGGCGTGAACGCTCCCGTGCATCGTCGGATATTCTTGGTGAAATAGAAAGCCTTGCGCAAGCGGGCTTTAAGGAAATAACCCTCCTCGGGCAAAATGTCAACTCCTACCGCGGCGACGGCGGTAAGACAAGCTTTGCAAAGCTTTTGCATATGGCAAACGAGGTAAAGGGCATCGAGCGGCTTCGCTTTATGACCTCCCACCCGAAGGATCTTTCCATGGAGCTCGTTCACGCGATGGCGGAATGTTCCAAGGTGTGTAGCCACATCCATCTGCCGGTGCAGTCGGGCAGCGACCACATTCTACAGCGGATGAACCGCGGCTACACGCGCGAAAAATACCTTGGTTTGGTGAACACGCTTCGTGAAAACATAAAAGGGATAGAACTTACGACCGATATCATCGTTGGCTTTCCGGGCGAAACCGAGGAGAATTTTTCGGATACGCTTTCCCTTGTTCGAGAGGCAAACTTCTCCGCGGCATATACCTTTATGTATTCCCCGCGAAACGGCACGTCGGCCGCGCGTATGGAAGAGCAAATCGACAAGGCCGTAAAAAAGGAAAGGCTTGCGCGGTTGAACGAGCTGCAAGCCGAACTTTTAAAGAAGAGCAACGAGAAGTTTATCGGCATGGAAGGCACGGTGCTTGTGGAAGGCTGCGACACGCGCGCGGTGCCCATGGCGTACGGCAAGCTTGAAAACTTCAAAATGGTATATTTTCCGGGCGACGAGACCCTTTTAGGGCAGCTCAAACGTGTGCGCATTACAAAAACGCAGAGCAACTCCCTTTTCGGGGAAGCGCTCGAATAAAAATAAAAACGGTTTTTACCGATTCATGTACGGAGGATATTATGGTAATCGAAAAGGCAAGGGAACTTGGGATCGCGCTGAGCGAATCCATGGAATTTCAAAGGCTCAATGAGGCGAGGACGGCGGTAGATGCCGACGGCGCGCTTTCCGATATGATCGATTCCTTTACGAACAAGCGGCAGGAGGTCATGGAGGCGCTTACCGATGAAGACGCCGACCCGGTGCTTTTGAGTGCCGCTTCGCGTGAAATGGAGCGAATTCAGGCGATCCTTCTTGAAAACAAACTGTTTCAGGAAATGCTCGATGCGCAAAACGACTTTCAGTCGCTTATGTCGAACGTTAACAACGTGATTGCGACCTGCATCGGCATGGAAAACGCAGGGAATGATGGCGGCTGCGGCGGCAATTGCTCGTCCTGCCACGGCTGCAAGCACTAAAGCCTATGGCTGAAGGCAAAAAAACGCCGGCGAAGCTCACGCCGATGATGCAGCAATACCTTACCCTCAAGGAAAAGCATGCGGATTGCCTGCTGCTTTTCCGCTTGGGGGATTTTTACGAGCTCTTTTTTGAAGACGCGGTCACCGCGTCCAAGGAGCTTGAAATTGTTCTCACCGGCCGTGACTGCGGCCTTGATGAGCGCGCACCGATGTGTGGCGTGCCGTATCATTCGGTAGATTCCTACATCAACAAGCTCATCGACAAGGGCTACAAAGTGGCCATCTGTGAGCAGCTTACCGACCCCGCGCTATCAAAGGGCCTTGTGGAGCGGGATATTATCCGCATCATCACGCCCGGCACGGTTATTGAAGAAAGCATGCTCAGTGACCGAAAAAACAACTACCTCGCATCCATCTTCTTTCAGGCGGAGGATGTGGGACTTGCATACTGCGACGTTTCAACCGGTGCGTTTCGCACGCTGGAGCTTCACGGCGAGGGCTGGGATGACGAGCTTCAAAACGAGCTTGCCCGCATACAGGCGACCGAGATCATCGCAAACGACGCGCTTTTCTTACAGGAACGCCTCATCAAAGAAATCCAGTCTTCAAGCTATACGGAATGTTATTCCTCTTCGGCCTATCAGCCCGTCGCGGCGGAGGAAAGGCTTGTTTTACATTTCGGCACGGAGAGCGTTTTGCCTTTGAAGGAACGCGCCATGCAGGCGCTTTGCGCAAGCGGCGCGCTCCTTTCCTATTTAGAGGAAACGCAGAAAAACGCGCTTTCCCACATCAAGCAAATCGAACTACTCGAGCGCAGCAAATACATGAGCATCGATGCCGCTACCAGAAAAAACCTCGAGCTTACGCAGCCGATCCGCACCGATGCCGGCAAGCGCGCCACACTTTTGAACCTTCTAGATCAAACCTGCACCGCAATGGGTGGAAGGCTTCTTCGGAGCTATGTGGAACAGCCGCTGCAATCCGCCTACGAAATCGGTCAGCGCCTAGATGCGGTGGAGGAGCTTTTGAAAAAGCCCGTGGAACGCGCGGCACTTATCAAAAGCCTCGATTCCATTTACGACATCGAGCGGCTTTGCAGCCGCATCGCCTACGGCACCGTAAATGCGCGCGACTGTGAAGCGCTGCGCCTTTCCTTAGGGCGGCTTCCAAACATTCTGGCCATCCTTTTGCATCTTACCGCCCCCGAATTTGAAAATACGCGTGCGGTTCTTGACCCCATGGAGGATATTTACGGCCTTCTCGCGAACGCGATCGTAGATAACCCGCCTTTGAGTGTAAAAGAGGGGGGAATCATCCGCGACGGGTACAGCGCCGAGGTGGATGCTTACCGCGACGCTTCGCGAAACGGCAAGGAGTGGCTATCGAAGCTTGAAGC
This sequence comes from Bacillota bacterium, assembly GCA_023416895.1. Lineage (GTDB taxonomy): Bacteria > Bacillota > Clostridia > Christensenellales > CAG-138 > UBA7707. The sequence continues at coordinate 7,947 of JAEZGQ010000133.1, forward strand.
GCGCGAACGCGAGGCGACTGGCATCAAAAACCTCAAAATCGGCTACAACCATGTATTCGGTTACTACATTGAGGTCACAAAATCCTACCAGCAGCTGGTACCATATTCCTACCAGCGCAAGCAAACGCTCGCAAACTGCGAACGCTATGTAAACCCGGAGCTAAAAGAACTAGAGGAAACCATTTTAGGCGCAGAGGAAAAGTGCGTTGCCCTCGAATACAAATTGTTTGCCGAATTGCGTGAAGCACTTGTTGGGTGCATTGGGCGGCTTCAGCAAAACGCGAGCTTACTTTCTAAGCTCGACGTGTATCAGTCGCTTGCGCAGGTCGCCTTTGCAAACGATTATGTGCGGCCCACGGTGCAGCAAAACGGAAAAATCGACATCGTCGACGGTAGGCATCCGGTGGTGGAAAAATCCTTAAAGGGCGGGTTTATTCCAAACAATACTCTTTTGGACGGCAAAGATAACCGCCTTCTTATTATTACAGGCCCCAACATGGCGGGGAAAAGCACGTACATGCGCCAGGTTGCGCTCATTACGCTCATGGCGCACATCGGAAGCTTCGTGCCCGCAAAAAAAGCAAGCATCTGCATTACGGATAAAATTTTTACCCGCGTGGGCTCCTCCGACAACGTAAGCGCGGGGCAGAGCACCTTTATGGTTGAAATGTCCGAAATGTCGAACATCCTCAACAACGCAACGCCCAGAAGCCTTCTTATCATCGACGAGATTGGCCGCGGCACAAGCACGTTCGACGGGCTTAGCATTGCTTGGTCAGTGCTTGAGTACATCGCAAGCCGCGAAAAATGCGGCGCAAAAACGCTGTTCGCCACGCACTACCACGAATTGACGGAGCTTGAAGGCAAGCTCACAGGCATCAAAAATTACCGCATTTCCGTAAAGGAGCTCGGTGACAATATCATTTTCTTGCGAAAGATCGTGCGCGGCAGCGCCGACAAGAGCTTTGGCATACAGGTCGCGCGCCTTGCGGGGCTTCCGGAAAGCATTCTTGCGCGCGCGAAGGAAATTTTATTGCAGCTTGAGTCGGCCGATATCAACCACGAGGCAATTTTCGGCGATAACGACCCGCCGCAGCAGCTTACGCTTTTTGGCTCCGCCTCGCCGGATGATATCATGCAGGAGCTTAAAAACCTTTCCATCAACGACATCACGCCCATGGACGCGCTTGCAAAGCTTTACGATCTGCATGTGCGCGCCAAGCTGAGGTAACTATGAAGCGAATCGTCGTACTGAGCCAACAGGTCGCCAACCAGATCGCCGCAGGTGAGGTGGTGGAGCGCCCCGCTTCGGTTGTAAAGGAGCTTGTAGAAAACGCGCTGGACGCGGGAAGTACTGCCGTTACCATAGATATTCTCTCAGGTGGAATCGATTACATCCGCGTGAGCGACAACGGCGGCGGCATTTTTCGCGAGGATGTGACGACTGCTTTTTTGCCCCACGCCACGAGCAAAATCACCGTGTCGGAAGATTTGGAGCATATTGAAACGCTCGG
>JAEZGQ010000209.1 GCA_023416895.1 Bacillota bacterium
CTGGAAAATTGCTTTTTGTATCCAGAAAGCTCAAGCCCGTGCGTGCGGCGCGCGCTTGGCGAAAAGCTTTCGTATCCCGCGGAAAACATCGTGGTCGCCAACGGCGGCGATCAGGTGATAAGCCTCATCTGCCAGGCGTTTTTGGACGAGGGCGATGAGGCGGTCGTGGGCGACCCTTCGTTTGGCATCTACCACCAAAACATCCTCATCATGGGCGCAAGAATTGTACGCGTGCCGCTCAAGGCGCTTACCTTTGACCTCGACGCAATCCTTCGTGCGGTAACGGAAAAAACAAAGCTCATCTTCTTTTGCAACCCCAACAACCCCACGAGCACCATCGTGCCAAAGGACGAGGTGGAGCGCTTTATGGCGCGCGTGCCTGAGCACTGCATCGTGGTGTTCGACGAGGCGTATTTTGAATATGTGGACGACCCCGCCTACGGCGACGGCATGGATTATGTGAAGGCCGGACGCAACGTTGTGGTGCTTCGCACGTTTTCCAAGGCCTATGGGCTTGCGGGCTGCCGCGTGGGCTACGCGGTTGCGCCGGATCACCTCATACAGGCACTCTTAAGGGTAATGCCCGCGTTCCCCGTCAACCGCGTGGCACAGGCGGGTGCTACGGCAGCGCTTTTTGATACGGCGTTTGTTGAGACGTCGAGGCGGCTCAACAGCGAAGGGCGAGCGTATCTTGCAAACGCGTTTGCGGAAATGAACATGCCCTGTGCGAAGCCCAACGCAAACTTCGTATTTGCCGATACGCGTATGGATGCAGGCAAGGTGTACGAGGCGCTGTTAAGGCGCGGTGTCATCGTGCGCCCCGGTACGCAATGGGGCCTCAATACCTCGCTTCGCGTGAGCGTTGGTACCATGGAAGAAAACCGTGCCTTCGTCGCGGCAATGAAAGAGATTGCGAAACAAGGCGTTTAACGTATGTTAACATACCAAAGGCCCTCGCGAAATTTGCGAGGGCCTTTGTCTGTTTTTGCACGGCGATTGACTCTGCCTTACACGCATTTATCTGTACATACCGCGTGGGCTACATTATAATGAAATTGGTATTTTCTACTCGTTTTCCCTATTTATATTTTGAGAAACGGGGGCATTTTCATGGCGAGCAAGTTTACAAAAACCGAAAAAAGCTGGATGATGTACGACTGGGCAAATTCCGCGTATTCCATTTTAACAGCGTCCATCCTGCCGATTTTTGCGGGCATCGTGGCGGAGAAGGCGGGCGTTGATTCGGTGCGGCACGCGGCGGACTGGGCTTGGGCGGTTTCGCTTTCCGCGCTCATCATCGCGCTGTGCGCACCCATCCTTGGCGCGGTGGGCGACTATAAGGGAATGCGCAAGCGCATGTTCGCGGCGTTCGTGCTCATCGGCGTGGTGGCCACGGGGCTTTTGCCAATCGTGAGCTTCTATCCTGCTTTTTTGCTGCTGTTTGCGGCGACCAACTTGGCCTTTGCGGGCGCAAATGTATTTTACGATTCATTCCTTGTGGATGTTACCACCCGCGAGCGCATGGACAAAGTGTCATCCTGGGGGTTTGCCCTTGGGTACATCGGCGGCAGCACCATTCCCTTTGTTGCGAGCATCGCGCTTTACATGCTTTCAAGCGACGGCATGATTCCGCTGCTCCCGTTTGACTCGGAAACCGCCATGAAGCTCGCCTGCTTCATCACCGCCGTTTGGTGGGCAGTGTTCACGATTCCGTTTTTCAAAAACGTCAAGCAGCTCTCCTATATTGAAAAGAAAAAGAATTTGGTGGGCGAAAGCATTTTGCGCACGTTCAAAAACCTCAAGGAATTTTCGCGCGACAAGGCGCTGTTTCGCTTCTTCCTTGCGTATTTCTGCTACATCAACGGCGTAGGCGCCATCATCATGATGGCGAGCAAGCTTGCCGACACCATCGGCATCGGCGCGCTCTACATCATCGGAGGGCTTTTCCTCACCCAGATCGTTGCGTTTCCCTGCTCGATTCTTTACGATAAACTCGGCGTACGCTTCGGACACAAGAATATGATTCTTGTTGGAATCGCAACCTATATCTTGGTTTCCGTTGTGGGCTTTTTCATGTACGAAGGCTGGCAGTTTTTGTTGCTCGCTTGCCTTGTGGGCACGGCGCAGGGCGGCGTACAGGCGCTTTCCCGCTCCTATTTCGGCAAGCTCATCCCCGACAAAAAGCGTGCGGGCGAATACTTCGGCTTCTATAACATTTTCGGCAAGTTCGAGTCCGTGGTGGGAACCATGCTCATGGCAATCGTTCTCATGTTAAGCGATGATGTGCATTACGGTGTAATACCGGTTCTCGTGCTGTTCCTCATCGGCGGCGCGCTCATGCTGAAGGTGCCCGGCGACAGGGCGCTTCTTGAAGAGGTTGAATGATGCACGAGGGGCATCGGGAGCGGCTCAGGCAAACCTACTTGGAACAGGGCATCGACGCTTTTCACGAGCATCAGGCGCTGGAGCTTTTGTTGACCTTTGCCATCCCGAGGAAGGATACCAACGAGCTTGCCCACCGGCTCATTGCGCGGTTCGGGTCGCTGAAAAGCGTTTTGAAGGCAAACCCGTATGAGCTTCAAAAGGAACCCGGTATCGGCATGCAGGCGGCGGTGCTTTTGTCGCTTGTAGGCGCACTTTCTCCCAAAATGTGGGAAACCAAGGAGGCGCCAAAGCTCTCAACGCCTTTGGAGGCGGCGCATTTTTGTGCGGCGTTGTTTGAGGGCAAGCGCTACGAGGCGATGTACGCGGTGTCGCTCGATAAAAAGCGGCGCGTGCTGCACAGCGATTTGATCAGCAGCGGTACGCTTTTAGAAACCGCGGCGTACCCGCGCCTTGTGGCGGAATGCGCGCTGCGGCACAGCGCAAACAGCGTCATTTTAACGCACAACCATCCTTCGGGCGACGCAAACCCGAGCACGGAGGATTATACCACCACAAAACTCATGCTGCGCGCGCTCGAGCCTTTGGGCATCGCACTCAACGACCACATTGTCGTGGGTGCGGACGAGGCGTTCAGCATGACGCAAAACGCGCTTCTGCGCTTTTCACAGCCTTTGGGCGAGCTGAAAGCTGCGGAAAAGGAGGAATAATATGGCGGCCTATCAAGAACGTTATGAAAGCTGGCTTCGCGAGCCGTCGCTTGGCGCTTCGCTCAAAGCAGAGCTCCAAAAAATCGCGGGAGACGAAAAAGAAAAGGAAGATAGGTTTTATACCGAGCTTTCATTCGGTACGGCAGGGCTTCGCGGCATTCTTGGCGCGGGGACGAATCGCATGAACGTGCATGTGGTTCGGCGCGCCACAAAAGGGCTTGCGCAATACCTCAAGTCCTGCGGCGATTCGTGTGGGCGCGGCGTTGCCGTAGCGTATGATTCGCGGCATATGTCTGCCGAATTTGCCAAAGAGGCCGCGTTGGTGCTCGCGCAAAACGGCGTGCTGGTATATCTTTTTGAATCCCTCCATCCCGTGCCGCTTCTTTCGTTTACGGTGCGCCACTTCAACTGCATCGCGGGCATCGTTATCACCGCGAGCCACAACCCCCCGCAGTACAACGGCTACAAGGTGTACTGGGAGGACGGAGGCCAATGCGGCCCCGAGCAGGCGGGTGAAATTTTAAAGGCGATTTTAAACGTGCCTTACTTTACGGCTTTGCCCATGGACGAGGCAGAAGCTATAAAATATGGGCTTTTGCGCATCATCGGCAAAGAGGTGGACGAGGCGTATTATGCTGCCACCCAAACGCTTTTGCAGCACCCTGCGCTTTTAAAGGAAAAAGGGAAAGACCTTAAAATCGTCTATACACCGCTGCACGGTTCCGGCCTCGTTCCGGTCGTTACGCTTCTTTCGCGCGTAGGCGTTTCGAATGTAAGCGTCGTGAAGGAGCAGGAGCTGCCTGACGGCGCGTTTCCCACGGTAAAAGCGCCAAACCCCGAGGATCCGAACGCCCTGAAGCTCGCCATCGAGCTCGCGCAATCGGTCGGGGCGGATGTGGTGCTCGGCACCGATCCGGACGCAGATCGCCTCGGCGTTGCGGTTCGCCCCGCGGGCGGTGCGTTTCAGGTGCTCTCGGGCAACCAAATCGGCAGCCTGCTTTTGCACTATTTGCTTTCGTCGCTTTTTGAAAAGGGCGAGCTTCCGAAAAACGGACTCGTCGTAAAGTCCATCGTGACTACGCGCATGGCGGATGCCATTTGCGCACGCTTCGGCATTCAAATTGAAGACGTGCTTACGGGTTTCCGCTTCATTTCCGAAAAAATTGAGGAGTGCGTGCGCACGGGAGAAAGAAAGTTCCTGTTCGGCTTTGAAGAAAGCTTCGGTTTCCTTGCGGGCGGCTTTTCGCGCGACAAGGACGCCGTGTGTGCCGCAATGCTTTTGAGCGAGGCATGCGTTTATTACCGCGAGCAGGGTAAAACGCTGTATGACGTGATCGAGCAAATGTATCATGCCTACGGTTATTATAAGGATGCGGTCAAGTCGTACACGCTCATGGGGAAAGAGGGAATTGAGCGCATTGGAGGTGCCATGCGCGCACTGCGGCAAAATCCGCCGGTCGCGTTTGGCACATTGAAGGTGGAGTACGCGGAGGATTTTACGAAAAACGAACGTGTGCAGGCGGAAACGGGCACGGTTTTGCCCATTGGCCTGCCCCACTCGGATGTGCTTCGGTATTTTCTTGAGGGCGGTGCATGGATATGCGTACGTCCGTCGGGCACGGAGCCGAAACTTAAGATATACATTGGTGCAAACGCGGCCACGCAAGCGCAGACCGATGCACTCTTGAACGAGCTTACAATTGAGGCGGATGCGCTTGTGACGAGCCTTCTCAACTAAGGGTTCCGTAAAGCATAATTTTGGAAAAAAGGCCGCGATTGCGGCCTTTTACACGCAAAAATGCCGCTGATTTCGATCGCCTTTGTTGTGTCAAAACTTTTTTGAAAAAAGTCCGAAATTCACGGTTGACATTTCGAATCGACTTTGGTAACATAAACAAGCTGTCACACGCGAGAGCAAAACGGTGAGACGGCAAGCACCTTGAAAACTGTATAGTGCAAACAAAAAGACGCAAACAAGAAACGCTTAAGCGAAGTGAAAACGGAG
>JAEZGQ010000102.1 GCA_023416895.1 Bacillota bacterium
GTTTTGAGCGTTTTGGATTCATAGAGGCTCAACTCGAGCACCTTTTTTGTGGAAGGGGTATAGCCGAAGCTGTCGGTAAACTGGCGCGTGGAACGGCCGATAAGCGACTCGGTGCGCAGCATAACCTCTTTTTCTGAAATGCCAAGCGAAAAAAGCGCCTGCGCTGCCGCGCCGTCGCGGTCACGCATAAGCCCTAAAAGAAGATGCTCGGTGCCGACGTGGTTATGACCCATTTCCTTTGCGGCTTCCTGCGCGTATGCAAGCGCGCGCTTTGCGCCCTCGGTAAACCTGTCCAAAAAATCCATAATACCACTCCTCTTTCGTTATTTTACAGCAAAATACGCGCGGGAGCAACGCAGTATGAAAAGGTCTTTTGCCTGTCGGCTTTGTGTATTTTGTGGTATACTAACTGAAAACGGCTAGTATATGGCTTATTTTTATGCGCGTGCAATCTTCGCTGCGGTCGAACACACATGTACGAAGTATACCATAATAACACTTTTTTCGGACGGCTTTGTGTTTGCACACATATACATATAAGAGCGGAATCGGGAAACGGTTGGTCGGTTTCGCTTAAAGTACATAAATAATTGGAGTGAAAACCATGGTTTATTTGGACAACAGCGCAACCACGCGTGTGTTTGATGCGGCCGCCGAGGCCGTTATGCAATATATGACCGAGAATTTTTATAACCCTGCCAGCGCGTATTCTCCCGCCGTTGCGGCGGAGCGTGAGGTGGACGCCGCGCGCGCGAGGCTTGCCGCCGCGATGGGGGCATCCCCCGAAGAAATCCTTTTCACATCAGGCGGCACAGAAAGCAACAACATGGCAGTTTATGGCGCGCTTAGGGCTATGCGTAACCCTGGCCGCGTAATCGTGAGTGCGGTGGAGCACCCGTCGGTGTACGAATGCGTAAGGACGCTCAGCGGCGCGTACGAAATTGCTGATGCGGGAGTAGACGAAACGGGAAAGGTTGACCTTGAAAAGCTTGACAGGGTTTTGTCCCCGAGCACCGTTTTGGTTTCCGTGATGCAGGTGAACAACGAAGTCGGCGCGATCAACGATATGGAGGCGATCTATCGGCTTGTAAAACGCAGAGCGCCGCAGGCCGTCGTTCATTGCGACGGTGTGCAGGGCTTTTTGAAAGTGCCTTTTGAAGCAAAAAACTGTGACCTCTATAGCGTGAGCGCCCATAAGTTTCACGGGCCTAAGGGTGTAGGTGCGCTTTATGTAAAGAAGGGGCTTCGGTTCGTGGGCGGGCAAACGGGCGGTGGGCAGGAGAAAAACCTCCGTTCAGGCACGCTCAATACCCCGGGCATCATGGGTATGGATGCTGCGCTGCAAATTTACTTAAGAAACCTTGCGCAGTTTCGCGAATCCATGTATGCTTGCAAACGTAGGTTGCGCGACCGCCTGAGTACGCTTGAAAGGGTGCTTTTGAACGGCCCGGAGGCGGAGGCGGGCGCCCCGCATATTTTGAACGCTTCTTTTTTGGGCGTGCGCGGCGAGGTGCTTTTGCACGCATTGGAAGCAAAGGGGATTTACGTTTCAACAGGCTCCGCGTGCGCGGCACACAAAGCGGGGAAAAACCGCATCCTAACCGCCATGGGCGTGGTAGGAGAGCGGCAGGAGGGCGCGATACGCTTCAGCCTTTGCCCCGTGACCACACCTTTCGAAATCGACGAAGCCGCCAATGCCATTGCTGAGCTGTTGCCCATGCTGCGGCGTTATGCGAGAAGATAAAGCCTTTGGAGGAACCATGGAAAAAATACTGCTGATCCGTTACGGCGAAATACACCTGAAGGGCCTGAACAGACCCTTTTTTGAACGCAAGCTTTTGCAGCGCATCAATGGCGCAATTGCCGGAAGCGGTGCGTCCTCGCGCTACGAGCAGGGCCGTATCTATGTGCGAGGTCTCAAAGAACAGGATTATGACGGTGCTTTAGCAAAGCTTGAAAAGGTATTCGGCATCCATTCAATCAGCCCCGCACTCAGCGTGGAAAAGGATTTTGAAACGATCGTCCATGCGGCGAAAGCGCTTCTTGCAGCCGAGCTTGAAAAACGCGAAAAGGCGAGCTTCAAGGTGTTTGCTCGCCGCGGCGACAAGCGCTTTCCGCTCGATTCGCAACAGATCTGCCGCGAGCTAGGGCATCGGCTCCTTCAGGAGTATCCCGATACACTTCGTGTAGACGTGCACGCACCCGACATCAATGTGTGCGTTGAGGTGCGCGATAGCGCTTATGTGTATGTTGAGGAGATTATGTGCGCGGGCGGCATGCCGACCGGCACCGCCGGGCGCGCGGCGCTTTTGATTTCGGGCGGCATCGACAGCCCTGTGGCAGGTTACCTCATGGCAAAGCGCGGGCTGGAGATTTCCGCGGTGCATTTTTACAGTTACCCATACACCAGCGCGCGCGCGCGCGACAAAGTGATCGCTCTCACGAAGCTTCTTGCCGCATATTCCGGAGAGGTGCGTCTGCACCTTGTACCGTTTACGGAAATTCAATTGGCGATCTACGACAAATGCCCACCCAAGGAAACCACCGTTATCATGCGAAGGCTCATGATGAAAATTGCGGAAACCCTCGCAAGAAAAGACGGTGCCTTGGCGCTCGTTACGGGCGAGGCGCTTGGACAAGTAGCGAGCCAAACACTTGAGAGCCTTTGCGTTACGAACGATGCGGTGGATATGCCTGTATTTCGTCCGCTCATCGGCTTTGACAAGGAAGAGATTGTTACGATCGCCAAAAAGATCAATACCTTTGCCACATCAATTCTTCCTTATGAGGATTGCTGCACCGTGTTTGTACCGGAGCACCCTGTTACAAAGCCCTCGGTTGAGGCGATCCGCAAGAGCGAGGCGAAGGTGGACTTTTCCGAAATGATCGAAACTGCGCTCAAAAATACAGAGGTTTTGACCGTTCTTTAACCGTTTGTTGTTGTCAAAGAAGTGCCTTGTGGCACTTCTTTGAGTTTTGTACCTTTTTGCTAAAAAACTTTCTATTTTGGTCAACAAAGCGTACAGGGTGAGAAAGCCCTTTGGCTTTCATCCGCTTTGACGCACACGCGTCAAAATCGGATGAAAAGGCGTGCTATGCTCCTTGACAAACCCTTGTTTTTTTGAGGTTCTTACCGTTATTTAACCATTTGTTCATACCGTAAACCGGCTTCTTCATGCTATAATTTGGTGAAAAGGCATGAATGGAAGGGGGCAGTGCAATGAAACGTACATGGGCTTTGACAGCAAGCTTTGTTTTGTGCGTGGCCATTGCGCTTTTTTTGTATGGCTGCTCCGGGGATGGCAACTCGGCTGACGCGTCAGCTGCGGCTGTCGTGCATATCTCTCCGAGCGTCGCGCCTGTGGCTACGGAAATTCCCGCGCTCGAAATTACGCGCGGCGTCATATCAAACAGCGAAGGCGTGCTCCTTTACCCATACATTGAGGGCGAACATGCCGAAAAGATCAATGCCTCCATCAAAAACGATGTGATTGCCTGCGCGGACGAGGCCGAGGCGCAGGTGTTTACGACATATAAAATCACCAACAACAGCAAGGGTATTTTTTCTGCGGTAATTTCTGTGCAGGATGCTGAAACCGAAGAACTCATCAGCGTACTTCCTTTGAATTACAGTGTGGAAAGCGGCGAAAAGCTTTCCATTGCGGATTATTTTAACGAAGAAAGCGACAGGTGGCGGCGTATACTGCCCGACATCGTTACCTTGCAGGCGCAGGATAAAGGCCTAACGCTTTTATGCGACGTAATGCCTGTGACGGACGAGCAGCTTTACTACATTTCCGGCGACAAGCTCGTGCTTGTTTACCGCCAGTACGAAATTACCACTTACGTTAACCCCGCGCCGCAGTTCTCCATCCCCATTTCGCAGCTTGCGGAGTTTTTGAAGTCGGAGAGCCCGCTTATCAGGCTTACTTCCTCAAACGCACTCAACGGAGCCGCCGTTGCACCTGCCGCGCAGGCCGAAATAACGACCGTGCCCGGAATTTTTGATGAGCCCGGGGCGGGAAGTGAAACACCCGTGCCTACCCCCGCACAGGAGGGAGCAAAGAGATGAGATGTTCATGCAGAGTGTGTGGCGCCTACATGGTGCAGTCCGAGCGCGGGCTTGAAAGCGGATGCCGTTGTCCCGAATGCTTTAACGTTTGTACGGATTGTATGGGTACCGCGCAAAAACCCCTTTCGGCTGAGGATATTAAAAACAGGGAAGCGCTTTTGCTTTTGCGTTTGGGTGAAGAAAAACGCGAACATTCGCTTTAACCGCGACAAAAACCGATTTTGTGCTAAAATAAACCAAAGGCAAATCCCTTGGTGAATTCAAAAAGTGGCTTGCGCCACTTTTTTGAGATTTGTGCGTTTTTTACGGCGTACTGCGCATGCGAGCTCGAATAAAGTACGAAAACCTTGCGGCTTTCATCAGCTTCGGCGTACATGCTACCAAAACCGAAATAAAGTCAAGGGGCTACCGCCCCTTGACAATCCCCACTGTTGTTTAAGAAAGTGGAGCATTATAGCCCCGTCTGCTGTTTGAGCGTTTGCATCTCCTGCTTGGTCGTCTGTACTTCGTTGTCCGGCGCGTCCTTGGTTTTGTAAAAGTTGCGGTTTTTCATTTCCTCGAACACCGTGAACTGGTCACAGGAGCATTCGGTCATATTGCTGAGAAGAAGCTGCCGCAAATTGCTGCAGGAAGCCTCGGTGATGTTGCCGGCGTAGTCCTTTACGGCCTGCTTTTCCTGACTCAAAAGGTCGGTCAAAAGTTCCTGCTGGCTCATGGGTGCGTTTTGCTGCATGATGGTTCCTCCTTACTGATGGCTATTGAGGTAGTTTTGCAGCGCGTCAAAGTGCTGCTTGTGGTGCTGCGCCATGTTGTTTGCCATATCCTTGAGCGGCTGCTCCGTAAAAAACTGCGAATAAACGGTGCATTTTTTGTAAGCGAGCGCCTCGTGGTACATCTGATCCTTCACGATGTCAAGGTTTTTGGATTCGATCTGCGCGGGTTGCGCAAACGGCGTCGGATTTTGATTCATCGGCATGTTTCGACCTCCTGTTTGAAATTTTAGGCGTTATGACTTTAGTATGCGCTTTCGATGCGGTATTATAATAGAAAACGACGGCAGGTATGAAATGGCGAAAAAAAACGGTTCAAAAAGCCCTATGGATGCCGCGCTCGACTATTTGAGCGCAAAAGCGCGTACCGTGCGCGAAGTGGAAAACAAGCTCGACTCGCTTAGCTACGGCGAATACGAGGTGGAGCAGGTCATTGTGCGCTTAAAAGAACTGAATTATTTGAACGACTACAAATATGCTTCGGACTTTGTGGAGTCGCGCCTTCGCACGAAGCCAGTAAGCCGCAAAAAATTAAAAGAACAGCTTTTTTTGCATTTTTTGCCAAAAGATGCGATTGCGGAAGCGCTTGAACAGGTGGACGATGCGATTGAGCTTCAAAACACGCTGAGCGCCGCGGAAAAACTGATGCCGCGGTTTTCACAGCTTGAAACCGAGGAGGCAAAACGGCGCATGGCGCAAAGGCTTGCCGCACGGGGGTTTGGCTACGAAACCGTGAAACCTGTGATCGAGCGGCTTTACGGCGATGCCGAAGGTACTGAGGCTGCCTTTTTGGAAGGGGAAGCACAAAGCGATGATGAGGCGTGAGCTTTTTGAAAACGGTACGCTTGTAAAAACCGAAGCCCTCGGCAGAAACGTTATTTTTTTAGAAACGGTGGATTCTACAAACGCGTTTGCAAAGCGCATGGCGTATGAAGGTTGTCCGCACGGACAGCTTGTGGTAAGCGAGCACCAAACCGCGGGGCGCGGCAGGCGCGGCAGGGGGTGGAGCGACGAAAAGGAGCAATCCATATGCATGAGCGTTGTGCTGCGGCCGCCCGTCGCGGCGGAGCTTGCACCGCGCTACCCCATTGCGGCCGCACTCGGGCTTTGCGACGCGTTTGTATCGCTCGGAATCGCGGCAAAAATCAAATGGCCCAACGATTTGCTATATGAAGAAAAGAAGCTTTCAGGCATCCTTCTGGAGGCGGGGTTTTGCGGCGGTGCAAGTTTTTTTGTGGTCGGCATTGGTATCAACGTAAATCAAACTTCGTTTCACGGGGAAATTAAGGACACAGCGACCTCGCTACGTCTTGCGGCAGGAAAAGAGCTTGCACGCGAAGTTGTACTTAGTGCGGCGCTTAATGCGATGGAGCCCGTATTTTCGCTTTGCGAAACGGATCAAGGTTTTAAAAGCATTCTTAACCGCTATGCGCCAGCTAGCTGTACACTGAAAAATACGGTGGATGTCATGGGCGTAAACGGCGTGTTTCGCGGCGTGGCGGAGGCACTCGATGGGCTTGGTAGGCTGATGGTACGAACGTGCGATGGCGCGCTTGTTACCGTAAACGCCGGAGATGTATCGGTGCGAGAAGCAAAAGAAGAACAGGAGGGCTGAAATGGCCGGTTATTTGACGCAGATCGAAGGCATAAAAGTTGGGCATTATACCGATGCTGTGGCGCTTACGGGCTGCACCGCCGTTTTGTGCGAGGGCGGCGCGGTTGCGGGTGTGGACGTGCGCGGCTGCGCGCCGGGAACCCGCGAAACGGATCTTCTGCGAGGCTACAACCTTGTGGACCGCATCCACGCGTTGATGCTGTGCGGCGGCAGCGCCTACGGCCTTGATGCGGCTTCCGGTGCCATGCAGTATTTGGAGGAAAAGGGGATTGGCTTTGTTTCACCGCCCGCTGTGGTGCCCATTGTGCCGGCAGCCGTCATTTTCGACCTTGGGATAGGCGACTTCCGCGTTCGCCCGGGCAAACGGGAAGGATACTTGGCGTGTGAGGCCGCAAAGGACGGAGCGTTTGAGACGGGAAGCGTTGGCGCGGGTACGGGAGCGACAATCGCGAAGCTGTTTGGCCCGCAACACGCGGCAAAGGGCGGGCTCGGCAGCTTTTGCGTGGAGCTTTTTGGAGGCGTAAAGGTTGCTGCACTTACGGTGGTGAATGCGCTTGGGGAGATTTACGACCCCGAAAATGGAAACATCGTTGCGGGCGCGCAAAAAGACGGGCGTCTCTTGACAAAAGAAGAAAAGATCCATGCGGCTGCCGCGGCGTTTGGCAACACAACCATCGGCGTTGTTGCGACCAACGCGGCTTTAAGCCGTGAGGAAACAAACAAGCTGGCCGCCATTGCGCACGATGGGTTGGCGCTTGCCATTCGCCCCGTGCATACCCCCTACGACGGCGATACATTTTTCGGGCTTTCCACCTCAAAGGTTTCGGGCGTGCCGTTTACGGCTATACTCATGGCGGCTGTGCAAGCGGTAAGCGGCTCCGTGCTCAATGCCGTGGGGTTTGACAAATAAAGGTTCCATGGTAAAATAGAGAAACACGCAGCGCGTCTGTTTTGTTCGGCCGAGGGCGTACCACAAAGTTGAAGGACGGATTTTTTCATGGTGATAGGCACCGGTATCGACATCATCGAGGTTTCGAGGGTAAGCAAAGCATCGGAACGGGCCGGTTTTTTGGAGCGTATTTTTACGGCTGCGGAAAAGCAGTATTTTGAGCGGATGAACTTTAACCCGCAGACCATCGCTGGGATGTTTGCCGCAAAAGAGGCCATCGCAAAGGCGCTTGCCGTTGGGTTCAACGGTGTAAAATGGCGCGACATTGAAATTTTGCACGACGAGAAGGGTGCACCGTATACCACGCTTAGCTGTGGGGCGCTGGATCGCATGAACGAGCTTTGCGGCAAAAGGGTGCTTGTAAGCATTTCACACATCAAGGAGCTTGCCATAGCGCAGGCGATTCTGGAAGATTAATGGTATAAGAATATGGGGCGGGGCAACCGCCCTGTTTTTCAATGGAGCGGCTTTTAGGAGGTTGCTTTGGCACAGCTTCTTTCCTTTGAGGAAGTTAGAGGCTTTCTCGGTGAACGCGACAAACAATCCAACAAAGGAAGCCACGGCAAGGGATTGATGCTCGCCGGAAGCGAGGGCTTTTCGGGTGCTGCGGTTATGGCGTGTGCGGCGGCATTGCGCGCGGGGATCGGCACGCTTAAGGCGCTTGTACCGCAAAGCATCCTCCCTGCGTTTTACGCGCTGCCCGAAACCATGGCTACAGGCCTTATAGGTGCATGGGATGCACCGGATCTCCGTATGCTCAACTCGTTTCTTGATGCGTGCAGCTGCATCGCAGCGGGGCCGGGCATGGGGGGAGGGAGCGGCGTGACCACCGCGGTGCTTCGCGCGCTTGATGTGAAAAAGAAAATCGTGCTTGATGCCGATGCGCTCAATGCGCTTTCTCATACAAGCGCGTTTCCCCGCGTACTGCATTCCGAGGTTGTGCTTACGCCGCATCCGGGAGAAATGGCGCGACTTACAGGAAAAAGCGTGGAGCAAATTGCAGCGGCGCCCGAGCAAACGGCGCTCGAATACGCGGCAGCATGGGGCTGTACGGTGCTTTTAAAAAGCGCGGTGAGCTACATTGCTGCGCCGGACGGGCGCGCATATCGCAACGAAACGGGCAACGCCGGGCTTGCAAAAGGCGGGAGCGGCGACGTTTTAACGGGCATCGTCCTTGCATTTTTAGGGCAGGGTCTTAAGCCGTTTGAGGCGGCTTGTGCGGCGGCGTATGTGCTGGGCGCATCGGCCGATCGGGCGATGGAGCTTTTGAAGGAACGCATGCTTCTCTCGCGCGATGTGACGGAGGCCGTTTCAAAAACACTTGAACATTTTTTTTAAAAGCTTGCCGCGGCTGCGGCATCAATCAACCGTGCAACAAGGGAAAGGGGAAGCTTTATGCTGGTATTGAAAAACGGACGGGTTCTTCCCATGGCGGGCGAGGAATTTACGGGCGACATCGCCGTGGAAAACGGAAAAATCAAGGCTTTGGGTAAAAACTTAAGCTATGCGGGAGCAAAGGAAATCGACCTTGGCGGCCGCTATGTGCTGCCCGGCTTTGTGGACGCTCATTGCCACATCGGCATGTGGGAAGACGGCATCCGCGAGGAGGGGGACGACGGAAACGAAATGAGTAACCCCGTTACCCCGGAACTTCGCGCAATCGACGCCATCAATCCCTACGACCGCTGCTTCACCGAGGCGCGCGAAGCGGGCGTTACTACCTGCGTTACCGGCCCGGGCAGCGCAAACGTAATCGGCGGGCAGTTCGTCGCCATGAAAACCTTCGGCAGCTGCATGGAGGATATGATCTTAAGATTCCCCGTGGCCATGAAGATGGCGTTTGGCGAAAACCCCAAGCGCGTTTACAAATCCCAAAAGGCGACTCCGCAAACCCGCATGGCGACCGCGGGGGTGCTTCGTAAGGC
>JAEZGQ010000241.1 GCA_023416895.1 Bacillota bacterium
ACGCTCGTTTACAACAACCGCGTTACCTATGGCAAAAGCTTTGCGGATGTGTATGTGGGCGAGCAAATTCTCTATGTAAACTCGCTTTTCCGCATGGCGCTCGCCATCAACCAGGGCAATTTTGCCCGCGCATATTCCGTAGGCACGGGGCTCCAATGGAGCATACAGCTAAAAAAGGTAAAGTGAAATGACTTACCGCGAAATGCGTGCTGCTACAGAGAAACGTTGCGGCACGCATTTTTGCGATTCTTTGTACCAAGACCCGGAATAGAATAAAGGGTAAAAAGAATGCAAAGGTTTTTTTGGTGAACCCATCAAGAACGGAATTTGGAACAAGAAGGGAAGGATTCCAAATGAAGGTCATTTTTGCATTTTCATTAAGAAAGGTCTGTAAAATGAAAAAATCCGCAATGCTGCTAGTTGCATTTGTCTTGTGTTTGGTCGTTACTGCGTGTGCCGGCAGCCAACAAAGCAACAGTTTCAATGGAGACGTACTTTTCAGTACGCCTGACGTTCCGCCAACAAACGCCCCTGTTCCCGCGTCTAGCGCTCCTGTTCCCGCAAAAGAGACTGTTGAAAGTCAACTTCATCTAATTGCCGAGCATTCATCGATGTGGCTGAATGACGCAGATCCGGAATCCTACGGATTTGCCGTTGCGGATTTGGATCATAACGGCAGGCTGGAGATCATTTTCTCAACCTGTCAAGGAACTGGTATTTACTCGTACAATCAAATGTGGGAAGTCAATGGAGACTTCAACGCAATCGCGCTTTGTGAAACCGAAACGGTGGAGGGCGACTCGCAGGCGGACATTATGGTACAGTCCGTTCAGGCTTTCTATGATTCCGGCTCTAATGCTTATTATTATGTTTTTGATGACCTTGTCAAAAACGGTGCGGCGGAATATTACGAGAATAAGCGCGCAATCTCGCTTCAGGAAGGAAAACTTCTGGAAACGCCTTTGGCATATAAGTCAACAATTTATAATGATGCAAGTTCCGGCACGGTTACATGCACCGATACACAGGGGAAAGAAATTACTCAAGAAGAATACGAAAACATTGCTGACATGGTTTTTAGCAACTATGAAAAGCGCGAAGTTTCTCTTGGCTGGGTTACAAACGCGCAAGGAACCTTAATGGATATGAGCGCGGAAGAACTGTACACAGCACTAAAAGGATCCTACGATTCCTTTGCGGCAAACTGAACTGTGCCGCCCCTCATGCGCGTGGTTGCGTTCGTTTATAAATTCCAAGTGAAATAGGGAACGCTTTCCGTTACGCTAACGAAGAAGCAATTGGCTGTATCGTTTTTACGATACAGCCAATTGCTTCTTTATCATATCCTCATTGCAACATAGGGCCTTTGCGTAGGCCATGCGAAGTTTCCCGCCTTACGCCGCTTCGGGGCTCGCCGAGGCGGCGTAGTTGTATAGCTCACGCACCTTATTCCGCTTAGGCAGCGCGAATACGAGAATGCCGAAAAGGTATACGCACTGGAAGCCGATCTGGATAGCCCAATACGGCAATACCTCGCCCAAAGCGCCCGCAAGAAGCTGGCCGCCCATGCCCGAAAGCGCCGTGAGCACCGCGAAAAGTGCGTTGACCTTGGCGCGCATTTGGTTTTGCACATGGCTTTGTATCGCGCTTACGCGGATGTTTGCGCTGTTCATGCCCAAAATGCCAAGCAAAAAGCGGCTTGCGCACATAACCGCAAACGGCATGAAGAAAAATGCTCCTTCAAGCAGCACAAACGTGAAGTACACCCCAATGGCAATGGGGAAGCGCCGCTTTTCGGGTATTTTGATAAAGTAGTGCAAAAAACCGCCCACCATGTAGCCCGCGCTTCGAATGGAGGTCATAAGCGCAAACTGGTCGTTTGTAAGCGTGGCACTCCGGTTGAAAAACGGGTAGGTTAAAATGCTTCCCGAGGCATCGGCAAACATCACAAGCGTAAACAGCAAAAATACCGAGCGGATTGCGGGGTCGTTTATAAAATAGCGAAAGCCCTCTTTCAAGTCGGCCGCGTATTCCTTGAAGCTTGTTTTTTCCGCCTCAATGAACTCAAACTTCGCGTCAATGCGGCTTTCAAGGGCCGCGTCGATAAGGCTTGCGACACCGTAGGCTGCGAGGATAAGCGGCATTCCGTAAAGCTCAAAGAGCTTCATGGCGACAGGGGCAATGGCCACGCTGCAAAGCGGGTAGATTACGTTTAAAATGGCGTTGCCTCGCACATAGTTTTCGCGTGTCATGATCTGCGGCAGCACGCTCGAAGCGGCAAGGTGCGAAACGATGCCAAACGAGCTTATGATCACCGAAAACACAAGGTAAATTACGTAGCTAAAACCGAAAAAATAAGTGAAAGCGGCGGCCGAGAAAAAGAGCGCAGCGAGAATGATCTCGTTTCGAACGAGCACCTTCAACGGGTTTCGCCTGTCAATTACGGGGCCGATTAGAAGCGGCAGCACAAACTGCGGCAGCATGGAGAGTGCCGCCAAAATGGCGGTGAGCGTGGTAGACTGCGTTTGTTCAAATACCACTACGCTAAGCGCGATGCTAAGCCCTACACTTCCCATCGCGGAGATGATCATGCCGACAAAGGCGAGTGTAAAATTGCGGTTCCAGAGTTTTGTTGACATAAAGCCCTTCCTTTCGCAAGCCGCTTTTACAAGTATAGCATGCGCATAGGTTCTGCGAAAGGACGTGGGCTTGGGAAAGTTCGATTTAAAAGGTGTGATGCGGCAGCTCGTTCAAAAAGAAAACAAAGCATAGCCTTTTTTACTGATTGGTATGAATCATGCGCCTAATAAGCCTCGTTTTCGACGCAAGCAAAATACGTTGCCAAATTGGATGCGTGTGGTAGAATAATGGCATGGAAAAAGCCTTTGCAAAAAAGCGTGGAGTCGAACAGGAGCTACTGTATGCGCTCCTTTTGATGTTGTTTGGGTATGTTTTGCTGCACGACCTTTTGGGAGGCACGCTTTTTGTTCATTCCGAGTGGGACAGCTATACCCTGCAGGCGCTTGCCTGGCGCGAGGGCAAAGTAGGCCTTGGGCAAAACTACCCATGGCTTGAGCTTGCTACCTACAACGGGGATTATTTCGTTTCGTTTCCGCCGCTTCCGTCGGTTGTCATGCTGCTGCTCACCTTTTTGTTTGGCGAAAACACACCCAACAACCTCGTAATGGTCGCTTACGCCATGCTAACCGTGGCGCTTGCCTACAAGGCGCTTCGTTTCAAGGGAACCACGCCTTCTGCCGCCGCCTTTCTCGCCCTTTTTTATGTGTGGGGCAGCAATATGCTGTGGATGAGCACCAACGGCGGCGTGTGGTTTCAGGCGCAGGCGCTCAACATGCTTCTTCTTACATGGATGGTACTCGCCGCGCTTCAAAACCGGCGCGTGCTCGCGTATGCTCTTGTGGCACTTGCTGTCGGGTGCAGGCCGTTTTCCGCAGTTTGCTTTTCGCCGCTGTTCGTATGGTTTTACATGCTCGACCGTGAAAATAAGGGGAAGGGCTTTTTCAAAACGGCGCTTTTGCAGGCGCGCTGCCTCGTTTTTCCCGTGCTCATCGCTGGTGCGTATATGTGGTACAATTACGCCCGCTTCCAAAACCCGTTCGAATTCGGGCACAACTATTTGCCGGAGTTTTTGGAATCCCCCGAGGGCCAGTTTTCCTTTTCTTATGTGCCGGAAAACCTCTTTAATTTGCTTGTGCGGCCCGTAACGGTGGATTTAAACTTCAGGCTCAAGTTTACCTACTTCAACGGCTTCATGTTCTACATTGCAAACCCGCTGTTTCTTCTGCTTTTGATTCGCGTCGCAAAGGACACGTTCAAAAAGCGCGTTAGCGCAGTTTCGCTTTCGCTTCTTTTTGCGATGGCGCTTAACATCCTTCTTTTGTGTATGCATAAAACCATGGGCGGCTGGCAGTTTGGGGCACGCTATACGGTGGACATGCTCCCGTTGGCGCTTTTCTACTTTTTGTGCTCGGGTGCGTGGGAAACCAAACGCTACGAAAAATTCATTGCCATTTTGGGCATCTTATTCAACGCCTACGGGGCGCTGGCAATCATTTTCATCTATCAATAAAACCAAAGGAGAAAACAAATGGTTATCATCGAAATGGAAAACGGCGCGAAAATCAAGCTGGAGCTCGACAGGAGCGCCGCCCCTAACACCGTCAACAACTTCCTCTCCCTCGCGAAAAAGGGCTTTTACGACGGGCTTATCTTCCACCGCGTTATTCCTGGCTTTATGATTCAAGGCGGCTGCCCCGACGGCACGGGCATGGCTGGCCCGGGCTACTGCATCAAGGGCGAGTTTAAGGCAAACGGCGTAAACAACCCCATCGTGCATAAACGCGGCGTTATTTCCATGGCGCGCGCCATGCCCAAGGATTCGGCCGGCTCGCAGTTTTTTATCATGCACAAGGACGCACCGCACCTTGATGGGCAGTACGCGGCGTTTGGCCGCGTGACGGAAGGCATCGAAACGGTGGACGAAATTGCCTCCGTGCCTACGGATCATGCCGACCGCCCGAAGGTCGCCATGCGCATCAAGTCCGTTACGCTCGAGAACGAGCCGGAATTTGAGGAGCCTGTTAAAGCGTGAA
>JAEZGQ010000116.1 GCA_023416895.1 Bacillota bacterium
AGGCAGCGAGCGTATGCGCGGAGCCGCCAACCGCCGTCCAACGCATGGAAGGAAGCTTGGGGAAGCTGTATACCCTGCTGCAAAGCGCGTAAACCGCGGCAAGCTTTGCCTCGTAGGTTTTGTAAACTTGGGGTACGGAATCCTTCGCGCGCACGCAGCCCATGGGGAAGCTCATCGCGCAGTCGTCCGTGATGATTTGGCTCGAGCCGCCGCCCACGTCGATCAA
This sequence comes from Bacillota bacterium, assembly GCA_023416895.1. Taxonomy (GTDB): domain Bacteria; phylum Bacillota; class Clostridia; order Christensenellales; family CAG-138; genus UBA7707. The sequence goes on from JAEZGQ010000116.1 coordinate 227, forward strand.
CCCGCCGTCGCCGCCGGTTGCGCCCAAAAACGCATAGCGCGCCTCGTCGGCACCTGATAGAACATCCACGCTGATGCCGCATTCTTTGCGGATCAACTCCAAAAATTCCTTGCGGTTGAGGCAGTCGCGCACGGCACTTGTTGCGTAGGCAAACACGGGAAGCCCTTCTTTTTGGGCAAGGTCAACAAACGAACGCACCACCTCAGCGGTGTGCCGCATGGCGGAATCGCTCAAACGGCCGGACTTATTCAGCCCGCTTGCAAGGCGGGTGATCTCCAGCTGTTTTCCGCTTGTACCCATGTACCGTATGGAGTTGCTGCCAATGTCAATTACCGCAACCGCCATGTGCTTGCCGCGCAGGTGTGCGCGGGCCTCCTATTTCTCAATTTCAAATTGAATTTCGTTTTTGCCGATGAAGCCTAGCTTTTCGCGCGCGTACTCAAGCAGGTATTCCTCGCTGTGCGCGTATTCGATCATAAGCTCGGTGCGTTGCTTTTCGTTTTTGAGCGCGTCGTACTTGGCCTGAAGTTCGTTCTGCTGCTGGCGAATTTCCGCAAGCTTTTGCTCCTGCGACCAAAAGACCGCGCCAACGACGCACGCCCCGGCTAAAAGCAGGAGTGCGGCAAACCTGAAACGGAATTTTACTTGCCTTTTCCCTTTTGCCATACTTGCTCCATTGTCACATTTTAAACAGCTTACCCTATTTATAATCCAAACAGGGGTTTTACGCAAGTTTTTTTTTGCCAAAAATGACGGGATTTACATCGATTTTTGTAATCGCCTTGGGCGGAACCGCCGTTTTTGAACCGGGGCATGTCCACCCGATGAAGGGCAAAACACAAACGCACAACCCGTTCGTATGTTACATCGGTTCAAACGCGAAAAGCTTGAGTTTTTTTCTCGTTGGGTGCTTTTTTCCTAAAAGCCGTGCTTATGGCCTTGAACATCGCCGAAAAAAGCCTGCTCACGGTTTTTACATACAAAAAAGCGCCCAAAGCAAGCCCCAAAAACAGATAAATACGCGGCGCGCCGTCGTTTACGTACAAAAGCGTCAGCGCGGCAACAACGCCCGCCGCGGCATAAAAAAGCGCGTCAAGGAGCCCTACAACAAGGCGTAGCTTGGAAAACGGCAGCCGAAAAAGCCGGAACACGTCGTACAGAAGGCCAATCACAAGCCCCCCGTACAGCGCGCCCAAAAACTTGGGCAGTTCCGAAAGCGTGTTGTACATCATTTGAACAGCCGCGAAAATACATTGCCTCGCGCCTCGGGCTCATCGGCGTACTCAAGTGCGATCACTTCGCCTTCGAGCACCACCTGCCCATCGTCGAGGTTGAGCTTTGTGATGTGCAAATTTACGCCCTCTATGGTGAGCGCGCCCGCCTCGGTGAGAAGGTTTACCTCCTCTTCGTTGAAACTTGCAACGTCCTTCACGCCGGTTACACTCGTGAGCGTGCGCCCCTCGATGTGAATCGCGTGCGGCCGCATCCGCATGCCGCTGTCGAGCCTGGGTTCCGCCATAGGATTGCCTCCGTTTCTCATGCGCTTCTATACGCATGGGTTGATTGTCCTGCTTCCTATGTATACGCGAAAAGGGCCTGTTAATATGTATTTTCCTTGACATACGGGCGGGCCGGTTATACTATAATATAATATAATAGGATTCTGGTCTGTTGCATGTTCTCGAGCAGGTTTATGTTTGAGAACATTGGGCATAATGTTTTTCATCACCCTTCATGTTCCCCCATATCGCCAAACAGTCATCAAATCCTCTAAAGGAGCAATTAATGTGACAAGGGAAATGTTGCTGGAAAAAAGCCTTGCCGATTTGCGCGAAATCGCCAAACTGCAAGGTGTAAAATCCATAGCCAAATACCGTAAAAACGAGCTGATCGACCTCATCATGAATGGGGGCCTTCCGCTTTCGGACGCTGTGGAGGAAGCGCAGATAGAAACTGCGCAAAAACCTGCGGAAACCACTGTTTCTCCTACGGAACCCCAACCCGCGCCGCAAAGGCCCGCTTATGGCGTTCCTGTTGACACGGCGGGCGAAACGCCCATGCCGGAAAGCCGCCCGCGGCAGCAGGGCTACGGAGCGCCCGCTTACCGCGCGCCGCAAGGCTACCAGCAGGGATACAACTCTTCCACGCAGCCGCGCAGGCAGCAATATACGCCGCAGCAATCCCGCTACACGGGCGGCTACAGCGGCCAGCAGCAACAGCGCCCGTATGGTTCCGGCTACCAGCAGGGGTATCAGCAGCAGGGCTATCAACAGCCTTACCAGCAGCAAGGGTACCAGCAGCAGGGCTACCAGCAACAAGGTTACCAGCAGCCGGGCTATCAGCAGCAAAGCTATCAGCAGCCTTACCAGCAGCGTCAGGAGTTTACGCCACCGTTTGAGGGTGAGGATGCGGGCGCCGATGCGCGTTTCCGCGGCCGCGCAGACGGCTATTACAACAAGGAATACGGCACCAGCAACCCCGCCGTACCCGAGCTTTTGGAGGGCGGTGCCTGCGGCGAGTGCGAAGGCGTGCTCGAGGTGCTTCCCGACGGTTACGGCTTTTTGAGGTCCGACAATTACCTGCCGGGCAACCGCGACGTATATGTTTCCATCGCGCAGATTCGCCGTTTCGGCTTAAAAACCGGCGACCTTGTAACGGGCAAGACACGCCCCGGCAAGGAAGGCGAGCGTTTCTTGGCGCTTTTGTACATCACCGCCATCAATGGCCTCGATCCGGAGCTTGCCTCGCAGCGAAGGCCGTTTGAAGAGCTCGTGCCCATTTACCCCGATGAGCGCCTTACCCTTGAGTGCCCGGGCGTCGGGCGCGACCAGGGCATGGCCATACGCCTCATCGACCTTCTTGCCCCCATCGGCAAGGGCCAACGCGGCATGATCGTGAGCCAGCCCAAAAGCGGCAAAACCACGCTTTTGAAAAACATCGCACACGGCATTTCCATCAACTACCCCGACGTTCACCTGATGGTGCTTTTGATCGACGAACGCCCCGAGGAAGTAACGGATATGCAGCGCTCCATCAAGGGCGAGGTGCTTTTCTCCACGTTCGACGAGCTACCTGAGCACCACACCCGCGTGGCGGAAATGGCGCAGGAACGCGCCATGCGCCTTGTGGAACAGGGGAAAGACGTTGTTGTTTTGATGGACTCCATCACCCGCCTCGCGCGCGCCTACAACCTTGTCATTCCCACCACGGGCAAAACGCTTTCGGGCGGTATGGACCCCGGCGCCCTTCATAAGCCCAAGCGCTTTTTCGGCGCCGCGCGCAACATTGAAAACGGCGGCAGCCTTACCATCATCGCCACGGCGCTCGTGGAAACCGGAAGCCGTATGGACGACATCGTTTATGAAGAGTTCAAGGGCACCGGCAACATGGAAATTCACCTCGACCGCAAGCTTTCCGAGAAGCGCATTTTCCCCGCGATCGATATTTACAAGTCCGGCACGCGCCGCGAGGAACTTCTTCTTACAAGCGAGGAGCGCGAGGGTGTAATGTCCATCCGTAGGATGTTAAGTTCCGGCAACACCGCCGACGTAACCGAGCAGCTCATCGGCATGATGGACAAATCGGAAACCAACGAAGAGTTCCTTGTGAAGCTTCGCGGATGGCTTGGTGTGTACGAACGCGACGGCTATTCCGCCAGCAAGAGCTTTGGCAAGTAATTCCGTTCAAAAAAACCCCGTTTTACGGCAGTTTTTTGAAAAATACTCTTGCAATTACACCACTCGCTGCGCTATAATATCATCTGTTCGGCTGGCAAATTCCAGCCGGAAACGAAATTGCCGCAGGATGGTGCAATCGCCCTGCGCAAACAAACGAGGAGGGTGAAACATGAAGAAGGAAATCCATCCGTCATACGGCGAATCTCTGGTTCGCTGCGCATGCGGCGAAACCTTTCTGAGCGGCTCCGTTAAGGGCGAGCTCAAGGTTGAAATTTGCTCCAAGTGCCATCCGTTCTTCACGGGTCGTCAAAAGCTGATCGACACCGGCGGACGCGTAAACCGCTTCAAACAGCGCTACGGCATGAACTGAACAAACCGTTCCAACGCCCGCACGGCAACACCGCGCGGGTGTTGTTTTTTGGCGTTTTCGGCGGGTGAACGGAAACGTGCGAAAATGTGTGCTGCACCGTTCGGTTGCAGATTTTCGGGGAGGATTCCGTATCCACCCGTTCCGCGGTTCGGCGGGTTTCGCGAGCCATAAGAATCGGCTCCTACAACGGCTTCGGTATTTCATTCGGTTCTTTCCGCCGCATAAAAAAAGCCGCCGCGTATTTTACGCGGCGGCTTTTGTATATGGGGGAAACGAGTTTGTTAAACGCCTTATTCCGTGCGGATTGCCGTGAGCGGGCTTAGGCGCATGGCGCGAAGCGCCGGATAGAGTCCTGAGATCATCGCCACCGCGATGGAGAACACCACCGCGCCGATGGCGAGGTAGGGCGGGATTACGCTCTTGAAGCCACTGCCCGCGACAAAGGTGTTGATGAGCATGCCAAGCCCGTAGCTTAAGCCAAGCCCTATGCCCCCGCCGAACAGGCCGATGTAGGCGGATTCGGTGAGGAACAGCCCCGCGATGTTACTCATGCGGCAGCCGAGCACCTTGATGATGCCGATTTCCCTTGTGCGCTCGTAAATGCTCATCATCATCGTGTTCATGATGCCAATGGCCGCTACAAGAAGCGATACGCTGCCGATTGCGCCAAGCAGGTACTGAATCTGCTGGGCACTCTTTTGCGCCATTTCCACGGCGTCCTGCAGCGAGTAGGTGCCATAACCCATTTCGTCGATGGCGGTTTTTACGGCTTTCACATCGTCGATGTCGTTGCACTTGACGTACACTTGATAGTACCTGTCGGTTTCCACGTTCATGAAGTTCTTGTTTTCCTTGGCGAGCTTCAAAAGCGCTTCAATGTCCATCAGGCAGTACCAGGAAAAGTCGTTGGATTCTTCGCTCATCACACCCACGGGCGATATCTTGTAGAACTTACCCTTTTGCTGGGTGCCGTCGCCGCCCATGTCGTAGTTGTAAATGTTTGAATAGTCAAACGTCATCTGGAAGCGGGAATCGAGGGTGACCTTGGAGTTGCCCTCGCGGTCGATTGCCTGCTTGCCGTTTTTGGGGTTGTAAAAGTTGTTGAGCATGTAGCTGCTGAACACCATTTCATAGTTGCTGCCGCCACGGTAGCTTGAGGGCAAATTGCCGCTTGCAAGCTCGATGCCAAACTGCTCTGCGGTAGCCATATCGATGCCTAAGATGCTCGCGTCGCAAACATACTGCCCGCTTTTGATGATGCCGTAGCCCGTGATCATGGGCATAACGGCCTTCACGCCGGGTATCTGCTTAAACGCCTCCACGCTCTTTTTGTTGAGGATCGTTTCCGTGGAGGAACCGCTTCTGCCGTCGGCGCTTTCCACCCACTTGTAGGAGTTTACCTGAATGAGCGTAAGGCTGCCTGTGTTTTCAAAGCTTTCGAGCGTGGCCTGCTGTATGCCGATGCCCAGCGAAACCATGACTACGATGGAGGCGGTGCCGATGACCATGCCAAGCACCGTCAATATGGCGCGAAGCTTACGCCTCCAAAGGTTCATGAACGCCGTGCGGAGCAGATCCGCTGGTTTCATATTTCCTCCAACTCCTTTTTGCGCCTGCGCTTAAGAAGAACGATCAGCACGACAGCGCCCGCAGCCACGGCTACGCCGATGGCGATCCACACCCATGTGGGCATACCCTGCTGCATGCCGCCGTCAATGGGCATTTCGCCGTTTATGGGTTTGCCGTCAACGCCGGGCATGGGTTCAATCACGCCGCCGTCTACAATGCCGCCGTCGCCGCCCATGTTACCGGAGTCGTTGACGTAAAGGCTCACGGGCATTTTCAGCTCGTAGGCTTCGCCGTAAACATCCTCATAAGCGATCACAACATTGGCGCTGATGTCGCCCGCGACCGAGGGGATGATTGTGAAGTCCGCATTCATGGTGCTGCCGGATGCCACGTTGCCGCCAAAGTACCCTTCTTCCATGGTAATGCCTTCGCCCTCCACGGAAATGGTGCAGTTGTACACCGTGGATTTGCCTAGGTTATAAAACGCAATGTACATTGCGCACGGGGAGCCTACCCACGCCTCGTCGTAAACGATGGGGTTATCGGCCTTCACGCGAATCTTTTGGAGAATGGGCACCGCAATGGTTTCGGATGCCTTGTAGGCGGTTTTGGTGGATGCGGCTTCATAGTCCATTTCAAGGCTCATGGTGTAGGCCTTAGCCTCCGCACCCGGGGTGCTTTGGAGGGAAATGGTTTCCGTATGCGTTTCGCCCTTGCCTATTTTTGCAACATAGAGGGTGTTGGAGCCCGCGCTCGCGGGGAGCACGGTGTTGGTGGCATCCTCAATGTGAATTTGGAGGTTTTGGATGGTTTCGGTTTCCGAGGTATTGCGAAGCACGATGGTAACATCGAACGTTTCGCCCGCATAAAGCTTATCGGTGCTGAAGCTGTAGGACTGCACAATAAGCTTCGGGGTGGATACGGCGGGAGGTGTGCCTGTGCCGTCCGTGGCGGTAGCGCCCTTCACAACGGTGAGGAAAATGCTCACCTTATCGGTGTAGGT
>JAEZGQ010000032.1 GCA_023416895.1 Bacillota bacterium
CCGGAAGGTATGGGTGTATACACGCTGGTGATACAGGTATATGCCATTGCAATGTCCGTATGCGTGTCCGGCATCTGCGTCGCTGTCACACATGTGACGGCGAGGCTGTATGCCCTCGGGGATCTTAAGGGGATACGAAAGCTCATCCGTTTTGCGGTGCTTTGTTTTCTGGGACTTTTAGGTGCTTTCTCCCTGCCCATACTTCTGCTGCGCGATGAAATAGCTGCCGTGATACTGGGCGACCCGCGTACTGCAAACGCGCTTTGGATGATACTGGTCTGCATCTTGCTCACCGGTATCGAGAACATTTTCAAGGCGATGTTCCATGGCACGCGGCAAGTCCGGTTTTCCGCAATCTCGGAGGTGGGGGAGCAGTTGTTGCGCATTGCGCTTGCATGGATGCTGCTTACGCGCTATCTCAACGGCGATCATGGATACACGGCGTTTTTGATTTTGCTGGGTATGACGCTGAGCGAAGTATACAGCGTGCTATTCTTGGGTATTTCCTACGGTTCAAAATTCCTGCGCGGGCAAAAAACCGCTGCTGCATCAACGCACGATATCCGACGTCGTTTTTTAAAAATCGCTGTGCCCTCTGCATTCACCTCCGTGCTGGCAAATATGTTTTCCGCCATATCGGTCATCATATTCCCTTTGCGGCTGGCATTGGCAGGGTATACAAGGGTGGAAGCCGTCAGTGCGCTTGGCCTGATATCGGGTATGGTATTGCCCATCATGATGCTGCCGAGTGCATTTGTCGGCGCGCTATGCACCTTGCTGATGCCAAGCATAGCGGGCAGTATCGCGCGTAATGATTCACGCGATCTTGCGCGTAAAGTCGAGAAAGGGATTGAGGCCGCGAGCCTCTTGGGGATACCCCCCACGGCAATGCTGCTGCCGTTCATACCGCTCATGTGCGGGCTGCTTTACGGGCAGACTGTCCCGCCGTTTCTGGCAATGGCACTGTTTATACAGACCATTTCCACTTATTATTTAATTCTGACAGCCAGCATATTGAACGGCCTCGGCAAGCAAAAGAAAGTGCTTTTGCTTGCGGCGACAGGCGAGATCATACAGTTTGCATTGGTGTGGGTGCTCACAGCCATACCGGCGTTGCATGTATATGGCTATATATTGGGTATGATATGCGGCAATGTTGTGCGTATATCCGCCGGGTTTGTTTTCATCCATAGAGAGACACATACTCCCCCGCATTTTATCAATGCGGGAATCATTCCCGTGGCCTGCGCGCTGATACTTTACGCCTGTGCGCAGCTGTTCTTCTTGAGCGCGTCGGGGCAAGGGGTTGCTGTCATACCTGCGCTGCTCGTAAGCTTGCTGCTGTGTATCTGCGTGTATATCGCATTGCTGCATCTTTTAAGGGTGCGCCTATGGCCGTATATGCTGCGAGTGGTGCTGCACAACGATCCGGTGAGGGCGAAGCCAATGGCGCAAGCAAAAGGATGAACGATTGTAATGGCGCATTTTGGTTTCCGACGATCTCGTTATATATCAGATATCTATTCTGTCAATGATAAACAAAGCCAAAGGCACCCCTTTAAGGGGTACCTTTGGCTTTGGCTTAATTGAAAGTATTCGAAGGGCGGATCAGAAAACAGTCCTGCGGACTGTTCTCCCGCCCCGGATTTTATGTCAGGCCGCCGTGCGCCGCGTGAAACGCAAGCAGGGCGATGCCGATGACCAAAATCCGAATCCCCCCATTCGCACCAACAATTAAGAGATATCTGAATGAATTATTTCCGCTCCACAAACCACCTTTGCGTTGTCGTGCTTTCCCAAAACAGATAACGTTCTTCCCTTCCGATACGCACCGTGTATCTTATGCCGCTTCCGCCAGTTTTTAGGCTGGCCGCACGGGAAACGTCCTTTATTTCATCGATCCCGTAAACTTTATCATTCCATATTATCTTTTTTGGCATTGGTTGATTGCGGTCTTTGTAAAACCGCACATCTACATCAACGTAATTTTTCGGAATTGACTTATTCATACGCCCTCCATTCGAACGTATGTTCAGTATAGTCAAAACATGTTTGCTTGACAATGGGAATATAAAGAAAAGGCCCTATCACTTATTTTAAATTAGGCGTGAGAAAGTAGGATAATCCAATATATAACCATATTTGCACTGCATGATATGGTTGACTAAAGTAATTTAAATTGATCCGTTTCGAAAAATACCGAAAAACAGGAGATGTGGACATGGAAAAGTCGGCTAAAGCATGGCTGGTCATTTTTCCTAATAGAAGTACTCGATGAGTACAACATGGGTAACCGCGAAAAAGGCAATGAAATAACTGAACTTCGCAGTCGGATTCAATTACAAATCAAGTAAAGTAAAAAACCGCCCTGCATGTAAGACAGGACGGGGCTTTTGAAAGGGCCCCCACTGATGAAGGCCGTGGAGGCTTATTTTAAGCGGATTCCTACACCTTTTCCGGCACATACTCCATCAAATCTCCGGGCTGACAGTTGAGTGCCTTGCAGATGCTTTCGAGTGTACTCAGCTTTACCGCGCTGATCTTTGCGTTCTTCAGATTAGAAAGATTGGCAATCGTAATGCCCACCTGCATAGACAGCTCGTTAAGAGACATCTTGCGGTCGGCCATGACGCGATCCAATCGAATGATGATTGGCATGACACGCCTCCCTTATTACACCGTAGTGTCGTGCTCTTGCTGCAGCACTGCACCGTACCGAAACACCTCGGAAAGTATTACGAGGCAGATGCCCAGCAACGCGCTTGCCGGCAACAATTGGAACTGTGGCTGAATGACCGGCGTAAGTCCGTTTTGAACGCTGTAGTCAAAAACGGATTGCGCAAGCCGATATGCATTCCACTGTCCAACATAGGTTTGTGCAAGCGCCAATATGCCCATAGCAAATAGACGCTTTGCGTTTTTTTCGGTAAATGGCGTATCACGCTTCATGGAATTTAGAATTTGCCTGAGCAGCCACAAAAGCGCCACACCAAGCAGCACCCATACGATCGTTATTCCCCAGTTCATCTTTAGCCCCGGAATGGGCAGAATCACAAACCCTTCCATACTGAAAGCCGGCATTGCCTGCGTCGCAAACAGGCTTACTCCAATGATTACCACCAATACGGCAAGCCCTATCCAGAACCCAATGTTGACAAATGCGCAGATAATTTTAAAAGAACGTCGATTGATTGTCGCCGTTTCGTTCATATTACCCCCTCCTTTTCTCTGCTAGTATACCCCCGGTTGCTTCGATGGTCAATAAATATTTATCGTATCGTAATAAATTATTGTTTTAATACGATGTCTTCGAGCCGATGTTGTCGTTTAGATTAAAAAAGTCAGACGTTTCAAAAGACAACCCTTTTCGTGTACAAAAGCTGAATATGCATGCATTTTTCAGCTTACCCGTTTCGTTAGAAGCCGCTATCAAATACCGAAACCGTTACAATACCCCTTATCTGTCCGAAAGCAGAGCTTTCTTTCTATTGTTTTGGATTTTGTATTATAGCGAGAAGTGCAAGCATTCGCTGCTTTGGAATGTCGTTTGTTCTTCTTGCCTCTTTTGATCATCCGTTTTCATTGTGCTAAGATAATTGGAAATAAGAAGTCTCTCGCAGTCTTATCTGCGAACCGCTTACATTACGGGCCAAAACATCACCCAAATTTAAAAAAGGGCATTGCCAGTCAAGCGAAGATTCTCTTCACATGCGATTCTATTCATAAGTTAACGAGGAGGTGCTTAAAATGCACGCATGGGAGCAAATACAATTAACGGTAGACCACATTGAGGAGCATCTTTCAGAAGAAATAAAAATCGAACATCTGGCGCAGCTTGCTTCATTATCTCAGTTTTACTATCAACGGCTTTTTAGCCGATTGGTAAAAAAGCCTGTAAATGAGTATATTAAGCTTCGCCGGCTTGCCAGAGCTTCTGAGGCTTTATTGGATAAGAGCAAACGAATTTTAGATGTAGCCTTGGAGCTTGGTTTTTCATCTCACGAGATTCTAACGCGAACCTTCAAAAGCGTGTATGGAATGACGCCGGAGGAATACCGCGAAAATCCGGTTCGGCTAAACAACTTTTGCAAACCGCAGCTCCTTCTCAATTACACGCTTGTTGATGAAAATATACCGCTGATTACGGATGGCATCGTCATCGAAATTTCACGTCGACGCCTATCGTCCCCTCAATTTTTCATTGGACTAACCGTGGAAGAGCCCATTGATCAAATGCCCGGAGGCGGTGAACCCGGTGTTGATGGGCTGAGCAAGGTGTGGGATGCTTTTCACAATAATAAGCATTTAATTCCAGGCTTAAAAGATGGCGGCGATGAGCTTGGCGTAGCTTATGGAGGGACGAAACCCGGGTACTATAGTTATTTCGGGGGTGCCGAGGCCATTTCCGGCAAGGCAGCAGAAGGGTATTCCACATGGGAGTTAGCCGAAGGTGAATATATCGCCTGCTCTTTTGAGGCGGCAGACTTTGAGCATCTTGTGACGGATGCGCTGTACAAAGCACAAAGATACATTTTTGAAATGTGGCTTCCCAACCACAAGCTGTCTTCCAAACCTTTCTCCATAGAACGCTACGCAAACCATAGCCCGGATACAACCAGCATGGAGATTTGGGTAATGCCTGTGCCAATTGATTGAAAATCTGGTCTATCCTATCCACGCGGAGGTTCATCAACTTCCATACGCCGAAAACTTTTTTG
>JAEZGQ010000119.1 GCA_023416895.1 Bacillota bacterium
GTTCGCGCGCCGCACCTTTTTGAGTTTGTTTTTCGAGCGTGGGCGCCTTTTCACCTGTGCGCTTTGCAAAAACGCAAACAAAAGCCCGAGAAGCGACATGAGAAGGGCAACATACATGGGCACAAAAAGACCTACGACCCCTGCAAAAAAAAGGCGGTCCGCCAAAAGCAGCAACGATAAGACCAGTAGAACAACGGACAAAGCCGCCATATGGCTCCCCCCCTTTCTTTTGTTATTGTAGCAGCCGCTCATGGGGCGGCTATGAAGAAACCGTGGAAGGCCGCCTGGCCGCCTGCCGACACTCTACCATAGCAGCGAAGCGACTATGGAACACTCCGCACATGTACGCTGGGCGTAAGGCCGAAACCGCACGCGCGCAAGGATGTGCCGCAAAATGCCTGCTTGCGATCATTATACCATAGAAGCGAAGCTGATATGGTATAATTCGAACATGTGCGTTCGCCCAGAGGGCGAAAGTCGCACGCGCATAAAAATACGCCGTATAATGGCCGCTTGCGGTCATTATACCATAATTTACACCCGTGCATACAGATTGACCCCGGCTTTCGGGCACGGTTTTTTTGCGGAAATTTTAACGAATTTTGTTCCCCCACGGCGCGCATCTTGTGATATACTATATACGGCAAATTTTGAGGTTTACTCATAGATGCAAGGAGGACGTATTCATGCAGTATTCGCACGAAGTGGAAGAAATGCTTTGCGTTGCAAAAGGCGCAAGGCATGAAGCCGCTCCCATCCCCGAGGAGGGCCGGTGGGTAAAGGCCAAAGAGATCAAGGACATCAGCGGTTTGACCCACGGCGTAGGCTGGTGCGCACCGCAGCAGGGCGCGTGCAAGTTGACCCTTAACATTAAGGAAGGCATCATTCAGGAAGCCCTTATTGAAACCATCGGCTGCTCCGGTATGACGCACAGCGCTGCCATGGCGGGTGAAATTTTGCCAGGCAAGACCATCCTTGAAGCGCTTAACTCCGATCTTGTGTGTGACGCCATCAACACCGCCATGCGCGAGCTGTTTTTGCAGATCGTTTACGGCCGCTCGCAGAGCGCCTTCAGCGAAGACGGTCTCCCCGTAGGCGCAGGGCTTGAAGACCTCGGAAAAGGCCTTCGTTCTCAGGTGGGCACCATGTACGGCACCCTTAAAAAAGGCCCGCGTTTCCTCGAAATGGCGGAAGGCTATGTGATCGCCATCGGCCTCGACGCAAATGGCGAAATCATCGGCTACAAATTCGTAAGCCTCGGCAAAATGATGGATGCTATCAAAAAGGGCGTCGATCCCAAAGAAGCCTACGAGAAGAACATCGGCACCTACGGCCGTTTCGCGGAAGCCGTCACGGTCATCGACCCGCGCAAGCAGTAAGGAGGCACACAATGGTCAGCTTTGAAGGTTACGCAAGAAGGATCAAAACAATCGAGCCCGTCATGGCGCAATACGGCATTGAGGGCTTTGAACAGGCGAACGATATGCTTATGAAGATGGGCATCGATGTGCGCTCCATCGTACAGGGTATTCAGCCGATCGCCTTTGAAAACGCCGTTTGGGCGTATGTATTGGGTGCCGCCATCGCCGTGAAGAAGGGCGCAAAAACTGCCGCCGAAGCCGCGGAAGCCATCGGCGAAGGCCTTCAGGCGTTCTGCATCCCCGGCTCGGTCGCCGATCAGCGCGCCGTGGGCCTCGGCCACGGCAACCTCGGCGCTATGCTACTTCGTGAGGACACCCATTGCTTCGCGTTCCTCGCCGGCCACGAAAGCTTTGCCGCTGCGGAAGGCGCAATCGGCATCGCCAAAACCGCCAACAAGGTGCGCAAGGAACCGCTTCAGGTCATCCTCAACGGCCTTGGCAAGGACGCCGCTTACATCATCAGCCGCATCAACGGTTTCACCCATGTGGAAACCGAGTACGATTATTATACGGGCGAGCTGAAGATCACCAAGGTTACACCGTTCTCTACAGGCGACCGCGCGAAAGTGCGTTGCTACGGTGCGGACGACGTAAACGAGGGCGTGGCCATCATGCGCCACGAAAGCGTGGAAGTTTCCATCACCGGTAACTCCACCAACCCCACCCGCTTCCAGCACCCCGTTGCGGGCACCTATAAGAAGTGGTGCATCGAAAACGGCAAGAAGTACTTTTCTGTTGCCTCGGGCGGCGGCACGGGCAGGACGCTGCACCCCGACAACATGGCCGCCGGCCCCGCTTCCTATGGCATGACCGACACCTTGGGCCGCATGCACAGCGACGCGCAGTTTGCAGGCTCTTCCTCCGTGCCCGCGCACGTTGAGATGATGGGCCTCATCGGCATGGGCAACAACCCCATGGTCGGCGCGACCGTTGCTGTGGCCGTTGCCATCGAGCAGGCGAGCAAGTAAGAACCGAAACAAGAAAAAGGCTGCGGCATTTAAAATGCCGCAGCCTTTTTTATGGAGGATTTTATTCCCTCACGGGCGCGCGCCTGATGCACGCCCAGAAAATACCCGTCGCTACGAGGATAAGAACGGCTCCCCACAGCAAGTAGCTTTCGGGAGAGGGCTGCGCCCCAGAGAAGCCGAAAGCAAACTTGATCGCTGAAAACACAGCTTCGAAAAGTTTCCCCTTCGTAAAGTTTTCCTCAACGACCGGCCATACAAAGAACAGCAGCACCGGTACGCCCACAGAAACACCGATCTTCCCCGCCTTGTTCATGCGGTAGTAAAGCGCACTGATCCAAACGCCCGTCATTGCAGCACCGGCGTAAAGCATCACGCGCCACCCGTATTCCACGAGAACGCCGCCAAAGCCCCTGGCGCTGCCGTAAAGAAGGTCGTAAACGGTGGTATAGTTATCAAAGAACGGTGTAAACACAGGCCGCATCAGCATGTCGATGAGCGCCATAAACATGGCCACGACCAGCGTACCCAGAGCAATGGAAGCAAAAGCTGTTTTCCTTGTTCTGCCGTTCACCGCCATCATGCGATACGACTCCCTTACGCTATTGAGCCCCAGCACGAGAATGAAGATGAGGGTGGATACATCCGTTCCGCTGATGGAAATACGCATGTTGTTGAGGGTGATGCTTTGCACCACGGAAAGCAGGTTCAGCACGAGGATAACGCCGTAGAAGATCGCCATCGGCATCAGATAGCTGTAAAGCTGGTAACGAAGGCTTGCGCGAAGTTTCATATTAATTTTCCTCCTTGCCGCCGGTAAGCTTGATGAACAGGCGCTTAAGATCCGGCTTCCCAAGCTCAAGGTTTGCGGGCAGCTCGCCCCGAGGCGCTTCACCCGCGAGATAAGCGGTTTTGATGCCACCTAAAACATCGCTACCAAGCACTTCACGCCCTTTTGCGAATGCGTCCACCGCACCCGTGGGACCGGTTATTGAATAGCTGCCGTGCATGAGCGTTTCCGTATCCGCATTGCGGAGAATTTCGCCCTCATGCAAAATGATGACCCGCTCCACAAGATGCTGCACTTCTTCGATGATGTGCGTGGAGATGACTACACCGCGCCCCTTCTCGGAGAAATCTTCCAAAAGCAGCCTATAAAACAGGTCGCGGTGGTTTGCGTCAAGCCCCAAAACCGGCTCGTCGAGCAAAAGGTAGCGTGCGTTGCTGGAAAGCGCCAGCACGATTTTGAAAATGGAGCCATAGCCCGTAGATAGCGACTTGATCTTGGTGCGAAGCGGCAAAGAAAACTTCTCAGCCAGCGCATAGGCGCGCGCTTGATCGAATTCCGGCAAAAACTCGTTTGCCCAACGGATGCCCTCCTTCACGCGCATACCGCTGGGGAACAGGTTCTTTTCACCCATTATGTGCAGCATGCAAAGCGCTTCGTCACTTTGAAACGGATCGCGACCGTCAATTTTCACCTCACCGCCATCGGGGAAGATACGACCCGCAACGATGTTGAGAAGCGTTGTTTTCCCCGCACCGTTTCGCCCAAGCAGCCCGTAGATTTTTCCCGGTTCCACCGTAAGGCTCACACCTTTGAGTGCACGCGTAGTGCCATAGCTTTTTTCAATGCCTCGGATTTCTATTCCATTCATTTTACATATCCTTTCCGGATCATCTCAAGGATTTCATCCTGTGGGATGCCGAGTTTTTTTGCTTCGCCGATGAGCTTCAACACGAATTCTTCCATAAACCTTTCCTTCCTGTTCTCGGCGACCTTTTGCGCCGCACCACCCGCCACAAACATACCAAGGCCTCTCTTTTTGTACAAAATGCCCTGCTCCACGAGCAGGTTGATTCCCTTGAGCGCCGTTGCCGGGTTGATGGCGTACCGCACGGAAATTTCCGTGGTGGAGGGTGCCTGCCCCTCTTCTCCGAGCGCTCCAGACAAAATCGCATCCTCGAGCGTTTCCGCGATTTGAACGAAAATCGGCCGTTCTGCTGTTAACTCTGTCAAGCTATTCACCTCACTTGTTGACTGGTTAATTACTTGTGTAACTAACTATAGCGCAAGATGATTCGCCTGTCAAGCAAATTTTTAAAATTTCTCAGGAGAATCGCAAAATGCCCGCAGCGGTCAGCGCACAGACCACTGCGGGCATTTTACACGAAGGTTGCGGGTGCCATGAACGGTTTAAATGAGCATTGCCAGTTGGATGCTGTCGATCATGCGGTCGTTGGTGATGGCCTCCGTAAGAACCGAGATAAATTCGGAATTGGTGGGAATCCACTTGACGTCGTAAACGCAAAACAAACGCCGCAATTCCGCCTTGTTTCCGCTTTCCCATGTGCGTTTGATGGCAAAACGGATGTTCCGTTCCACGGAGGTCTGGGTTACGCCAAAATGCTGCGCAACCTTGGGATACAGCTGTGTCGTCAGATGATACATATACTCCGTCCGCTGCTGCGTCAGCGAGAGAATATGATGTACATAGGCATACCCCTTATATTTCGGGTGCATACCTATGGCTCTGAGGACATTTGCAGGATCACGACCAAGTGTCACCGCGAGTCCTCCCCTCCCCCTAAGGTAA
>JAEZGQ010000115.1 GCA_023416895.1 Bacillota bacterium
CTTTTGGAGGATTTCGATCATTTGTACCGCTACGCGAATCTTTTGGACCTCGACTCCCAAATTCCGGCACAAAACCTTGTAAAAAGCTATGTGGACATCACCCCCGGGCGTCCCACAATCGCCGAACACCGGTTTCCTTTTGATTCCGTAAAGCATCCGATCGATTCCAAAACGGCGGACGTGAGAACCAAGCTGAACACGCTCATCATCACGGCGGGCGAGCAGCAGACGATGAACTTCTACATGAACATCGGCAATACCTATTACAACGATCTGGGACGGCAGCTCTATATGGAAATCGGCATGATCGAAGAGCAGCACGTAACCCAGTATGGTTCTCTGCTCGACCCCAACTGCACATGGCTTGAGAATCTTTTGCTGCATGAATATACCGAATGCTATCTTTATTATTCGTTCTATCAGGACGAGCTCGACGCAAACGTAAAAGCCATTTGGGAAATGCACCTACAACAGGAAATCGCCCATCTCCAGCGCGCCGCCGAGCTTTTGCGGCAATACGAAAACAAAGATTGGCAGCAGGTCATCCCCGGCGGAGAATTTCCCAAGCTTCTTCAGTTCCATGACACGCGCGACTACGTTCGTCAAGTTCTCAACCAGCAAATCCTTTTAACCGCGAACCGCGAGCAATATACGCCCGTACCGGAGCTGCCGCGCGACCACGAGTTTTTCTTTTACCAAAACCGTGTCAACCACGATGTCAACAAGGTGGCCAGCCACAACGTGGTTGCGCAGCACCAGCAAAAGTACAATGTGGATTACCGCGCGGAGTCGCAGCCAAACCCCGTGCAAGCCCTTACCGACCGCACCGTTGACAACACAACAATTGCGCGCTGACACAAAAAGCCGCGTACACCAAGCGGCGCGCCTATAAAGGCAGCGTTTCACCATAAAAATACCGCGGCTTTCTCTTTGCAGAAAGCCGCGGTATTTTTTAAAAAATCCATTCGCATCGCTATGGAGATAAGTTCGGTATCGTTGTGTGAGCGGACAACGCGGCACTTTTTACGAGCGCAAAGCCCACCGCGGTCAGAGTAAGGATAACCCCATGGCGATGATCCAAACGTACGCACAGCTTTTTGGAAGCATGAGCATCCCTAAGGCGGGGCGTTTGTGCGCAAAGAGCACCACGGGCAAATAGAACAAAAAGCTCAACAAAACCGCGAGCCACATCCACGAAAGGCCGGCAGGCTGCACGCCTTTGTACGCGAAAAACAGCCCGCAAACCGTCGCACCAAGGAGCGTAAAAGGAATGTTGCGAAGAATGTTCCACTTGTTGGGCGCATCGCCCTCGCGCCAGCGGTTTTGCGGCAGAAGACAAAGCGCTATGCGCATTGCCGCAAGAGCATACACTGCCGTCGTCCACAATGCCGCCCCTTCCACAGCATATATAAGAAGCCCAATGTGCCACAGGAGTACATAAAAAAGCGTCATGCCCACGGAGGCGGCAAACTTACCGCAGCCCAAAAGCGCCGTGAACTTTCGAGGGTTCTCGGCAAGCGCGGCGCGGACGCGCGGCACGAGGTGACAGGTGTCGCCCGCAACAAGCGTGAGCGTCATGATCCCGTACAGGTACGCTTGCGGTGTTTTTGCAAATAAAAGAAAAATGCAGCCCAAAACGACCGCCGTACAAAGGTAGGCGGCGTCAAAAGCAATTTCTCCGTAGCGGGCAAATTTGCTGCGAGGCATGGCCTCTCCTCTCTAATTTAAAAACTCTTTTCCCTTAAAGCGCTACGATGTTTTCTTGCATTTTGGCCTTGCCACGACAAGAATATGAGCCGTTACCGCAAGGCCTATGCAGCAAAGAAGCACAATTAGCCATGCGGTGCGGGCGTAGATTATGGAAAACCCCAACATAGCCCAAAGAAAAACAAGGCTTATAACGAGGTTCTTCTTTGATAACCCCGTCCGCTCCTTGTAATTTTTGATATGTTCGCTGAAAAAGGGCAGGCGCATAAGCTTTTCGCGAAGCGAAGGCACGCTTGTAAAGCAAGCAGCGGCTGCGATCACAAATGGCGTAGTCGGCAGTACAGGAAGCAAAAGCCCCAGCGCACCCAAGCCGAGCAGAAAAAAACCTGCGGCTGCTCCGGCGACGGCCTTTATTTTTTTGTGCAGCACAAACCCGCTTTGTTTTTTTTCACGCTCCACGCGTATTTCCCTTTCCCATGCGCGGTATTTTGCGCGCGCCCGACCCGAAACGGGCAGGCGCGCGCTCTGTATTAGGGTGTTTCGGAGCAGTTCGGGCAAAGGCCGGTGATCAAAAGGCTATGCCCCTCGATTTTATAGCCGGAAAGCTCCGGCGCAAGCTCATCCATCTGCGAAAGGTACATAAGCGGCGCGTTGGTAACTTTTTTGCACTTGCGGCAGTAAAAATGGTAGTGATTGCGCCGCACGGGGTCGAAAAAATGCGCGCCGCTGTCGAGCGTAAGCCTTTTTAGCAGCCTTTCCTCCACCAGAAGGTTCAAGTTGCGGTACACCGTGCCGCGGCTGATGCGCGGATTTTTTGCGCGCGCCAGTTCGTACACCTCATCGGCCGTGCGATGCTGCAGGCTTTCCATCATCAGTTCCAGTACGAGCTTTCGCTGCTTGGTGCTTCTTGCAATCATAACGTTGCGGCAATCAGCCCCTTGTGATCGAGCTTTGACAGCTCTTTCACTTTTTCAAAATCAAGCCCTGCAGCTTCAGCAAAGCGTCTGCCATACTCTGGATCGGCCAAGTAGCAGTGCGCTGCGTGGCGGTATTTGATGTTTTCCGTGCAAGGTGCAATGTCACCAGCGGTATTCTCGATGAGGATCTGCTTTTTCTCCTCAGTGAGCACGCGCCACAGGTCGCCACCTGCGCGGAAGCAGTCATCCGTGGGATCGTCCTTGGGGTCATAGCGCCATACTGCGCCTTCGGTTTCAAGGGGCGGCTCCGCCACCTCGGGCTGCGCCGTCCAATACCCCGCACTGTTGGGCGAATAGGCGGGCGTTGCGCCATAGTTGCCGTCGGTGCGCATAAAGCCGTCGCGGTGGTATTCGTTCACCTCGCATTTGGCGCGGTTGA
>JAEZGQ010000165.1 GCA_023416895.1 Bacillota bacterium
AGCTGATCATCATTTTCTGTGCCGTAATCGCGGTTTCGATCATCTGCGCCGCAATCGCGTTCTTTCTGCCGCCCGGAGGGCTTGGTGTTCAGACCACGGTTCCCGGTTTGACCATCGTAAAAGCCCCCGAGCAAAGCGCGATCTCTCGACCCGAGGGTTTCCCCGACCCGGAAGCGAACTGGATCAAGCTGCCGGAGGGGACAAACCTTGCCGAAGGTAAAACGGTATCCGCCGGGGAGGTCACCGAGGTGTATACTGCCGCCAATGCGGTGGACGGCGAAGCGGGCACCTACTGGGAGAGCAAAGGCGTACCCGCTGAGATCATCATTGACCTTGCGGGAACCTATACCGTGCAAACGGTTGCGGTGCGCTTGAACCCCGCCCCCATTTGGGAGGCTCGCACGCAAAACATTGCGGTTCTCACCAGCGTGGACGGTGAAAACTTCTCCCCCGCCGTACCCGACACAAACTATGAGTTCAACCCCGATAGCGGCAATATTGTTCGTATCGATTTCGATCCGGCGCAGGCAAGCTATGTCAAGCTTATCTTCTCTGCAAAGTCCTCAGGCCGTTCCAACGGCGCGCAAGCGGCGGAAATTTTAATTTTTGAATAGCCCGCTTGTTCCGTTGCAAAAGCCCTCCGTGCAAACGGAGGGCCTTTGCTGTCAAAAAAGTGCCTTACGCCACTTTTTTGAGGTTTACAGGAATCGCCTGCGAAAGGCCGCAGCCTAAGTGTCCGAAGGCGTCTCCCGCCGAGGGCTGCGTTCCGCACGGTCGGCGCTTCCTGAAAGGAAAGCCTTGCTCGCAAGGCTTTCCGCCGCCACCGCGCATGTCGCTGGCGGCGGTTGAAAGCTTCAGGGGGCTATGGCTCCCGAAGCCCCCAAGGGCTTTTTCAACTGGCTAAGCCCTCCGTGCAAACGGAGGGCCTTTGTTTGTGCAAATGAGTGGCTTTTTATGAATCCTCTTTCACATTCCATCCGTCGTGCGTGACGGTGACAAGTACCCTTTTCCCTAAGAGCGTCACAGGGAAGCGCAAAGACGTAATCTGCTTTGGCAGCCGCGGGTTTAGTTTCAACTCGCCGTTTTGTACCGAAAGACCGGCAAAGCCCAGTACGGCGATCATCCACGCGCCGCCGTTTGCCGCCGGGTGCGTACCGCCGATATAAATCTCACCCGCCCAGTGCTTACCGCCGCCGACTAGATCAATGGATGCCGTTTTCATAAAATGTTCCCACGCGAGGTCCGCACGGTTGATGCGGCAGGCCGTGAGCGCATACATGCAAGCCGATAGGCTCGATCCATGCTCCGTGCGCGGCTCATAGAAACGCCAATTTTCTTCGACCGTTTCATCGGAAAAAAGCTGGGGAAAAAGCGCCATCATGGCGATCACATCGGCTTGCTTGATGATTTGCGTGTGCGCCGCCACGCCGTGGTTGGTTCCCCAGTATTCCCGCGCGTCCAGCACCCGCCCCCGCACGGTATCCAAGGAGCAATCCTCCAGCTTTAAATACCCGTCGAACTGTTCAATAAGCGAGCCTTGTGTAAAGGTTGGCTGTAGCTTAGGCGCAACGGTATTTATTCGTTGAAGGTCTTCTTCATACGCAAGCTTTTGGATGAGTTCTTCGATTACATTTGGCTCATCCGCAAATACCTCCGCCAACTTCAGAGCGCTTTGCATGCAATAAGCCGCCATTTGATTTGTAAAAGCGTTGTTGTTTACCCGTTCATGGTATTCGTCCGGGCCGATCACATCTAAAAGCTCCACCTTGTCCTGATCCACGCGGCAGTGCGCGCGAGAGAGGTAGAACCTAGCGCATTGCAGGATCACCTCTGCGCCGCCATCCCTTAGTAGGCTTTTATCCCCCGTAATCTCATAGTACCGCCAAAGGGCATAGGAGATATCTCCGCTGATGTGAATCTGCTTATCGCGAAAATATGTGCGCACCGGGCGGTGCGTAAAAACATCGGTCACATTGTAGTCGGTACAGCCTTCCACGCCGCCTTCCTGGCTCTCCCAAGCGTAAAACGCGCCGCGAAAACCGTACTCGGCGGCTTTTTGAAGGGCACCGGGCAAGGTTGCGATTCGGTACCGCAACAGCTTTTTGGCAAGCTCCGGCTCGGTATGGACAAATACCGGGAACAGAAAGATTTCCGAATCCCAAAAAACTGCGCCCTTATAGGTTTGCCCCGACAGGCCGCGGGCCGGGATCGACAAAGCTGCGGCATGCCGCGGGGCGATGCTGTGTAGATGGTATAAGCTGGCGTTGAGGGCTTGGGCGGCTTCCTCGCAACCTATAAGCTCCACGGCGGAATGTTTCCAAATTTCATCCCATGCCTTTTTATGAGCGATGAGGCAGCTAGAAAAACCGTCGGCCAACGCCTTTTCACACAGGGCGGTTGCAAGTTTTCCCGGCGCGGGGTCATCCATTCCGGTGAACACCGCAGCAAACAGGGTGACCGTATACGCCTCCCCTGCCCT
This sequence comes from Bacillota bacterium, assembly GCA_023416895.1. GTDB lineage: Bacteria > Bacillota > Clostridia > Christensenellales > CAG-138 > UBA7707. The sequence continues at coordinate 2,480 of JAEZGQ010000165.1, forward strand.
TGCGCCAAAGCGAATGCGACGGTATACGCCAAGCTCATTTGCTTCGCGTGACTCTTCTAAGGCAAAGTCACAATGTGCGGCTTGTGCCACCGCTACGGGGATGTTAAGCTCGCCCGTTCGCGCTTGCGCAGAGAGAATCGCACCGGTTTGATACGAATAATCAAACAAATGGGGGCCGTTGATATCCCATAGGTCGGTTGAAATCCCCGTCAAAAGCTCGGCTTCGCAGTCTGCCTGGAAGGTGAGCGTTAAGCGGCAGGCAAGCAGGTGCGGTTGCGCCATGAAAGCAATCCGCTCGCTTTGGAGCCGCACGGCGGAAAACGCCGTATCGCGGCGAAATATGCCATGGCGGAAGTTTACGGTTTGGCTATTCGTCAAGGGGACGGCTTCCCCAAGCGCCATCGCTTCACCGTTCACAAAAAGCTTTGCGAACAGGCCGTTTGGCGCGTTTACGGGCTCTCGCCATTTCTCTCCGTTTCGATCATAAATACCGGCAAGGTTCACGGCGGCAAGCTCTGATTTGCCCCATTCCTCCATGGTGCCGCGATACCCCATGTATCCGTTGCCGATCAGAAAGCGATTTCCGTTCGTTACCGTATCTTCCTGCCGATATCCCTCTTGTGTGTAATTCCAAACGTCCAATGTATTCGCCCCTTCACTCGTCGGAAACGATCAACCCATCCGCGTCAAGCTTGTATCGTTTTTCATATACCAGCAGCTCAACTGGCTCGCCATGCCGCAGCGTAAACCGCGTCTGGCCCTTTTGCATATCCAAATCGACGATCCGCCCCCGATACGAAAGGGAGAAACGGAGCCGGCTCCAACGATCAGGCAGGCACGGGGCAAAGCGAATCACATCGCCGTCGCTGCGCAAGCCAGCAAACCCGTAGACGATGTTGGCCCACGCCATGGCGATGCTGGTGGTGTGGAGCCCGTCGCCAGTGTTGCGATTGTAGTTGTCAAGGTCAAGGCGGGTGGCATAGCCGAAAAAGTTTGTCGCTTCCTCCATCCTCCCAAGCTCGGCCGCCAGTATGGAGTGGACGGACGGCGACAAAGAGGATTCGTGGATCGTGCGCGGTTCATAAAACTCATAGTTGATCCGCTTGACTTCGCGCGAAAAGGAGGCGTTATACAGGTAGAGAAACATCAGCACATCGGGCTGCTTGATCATATCGGTGCGATAGATGCGGTCGTAAGACCAATGGTCATACAGAGGGAACTCGGAAATAGGTATGGCATGAATATCGATATGGGGCAAATCAAAGTAACCGTCGTGCTGTTCGATCAAACCTGTGGCTTTCATAGGCATGGTCATGTTGGCCGCAATGTCATCCCATGTGCGAAGCTCATCTTCCCGTAAGCCGTTCTTTTCGCAAAATGCCGCATATTGCTCCGGCTCTTGGGACTTCATGCCGCGCAGCGTTTCAAGCGCATATTCGAGAGAGCGCTTGCCCATATAATTGGTATACGCATTGTTGTTGACCATCACATGAAACTCATCCGGACCCATTACGCCGTAATACCCGTATTTTCCCGTTGTTGAGCTTTGTGAAACGCGGCTTACCAAAAAGCGGGCGATCTGCAATAGCATTTCGACCCCGTATTCCCATAAGAAATCCAAGTCGCCAGTGACGCGCTCATAATGCCAAATACCATAGGCCACTGCGGTGCTGGGCTGGAATTGCAAGCTGGCATGCTGCCATAGCGTACATGCCTCATCGCCGTTTAATGTGGCAACAGGAAAACAAGCGCCCTCACAATCAAGCATTTTGGCGCGTTCCATCGCCTGTGGCAGCGTATTGTAACGGAACATGAGCAGGGCTTTTGCCGCTGCCGGGTTGGTAAACAGGTAAAAGGGAAGGCAACACGCCTCGGTGTCCCAAAAGGCATGGCCATTGTACACTTCGCCCGTCAGCCCCTTGGCGCCGATGTTGTGGCGCACACTCCCGCCATTGTAGATTTGCGCCATTTGGAAGCTGCAAAAACGGATCCCCTGCTGTTCTTCAGCAACAGCCAAGGCCGTGCTTTCATCTTTGCCGGCCGGCTCAATCACCACATCCGAAATATGCCAATGCTTCGCCCAATAAGCTTTTTGAGCCTCCAGCGCCTGATTTAGTGAAACATCGGCTGTTTTGCGCAGGGCGGCTTGCCCGTTTTGCCATAGCGCCTCACCTTGTGTTCCGTCAAACAGTACTACGACCCTTTTGTCAAGATGGAGCACCTTCCCCTTCTCGAGCAAAAGTGTGGTTTCAAGTGACGCCGTTTTGTTTTGCTGTTTTCCCCGGCAAGCGCCCGGAACATCCCACAGTGCGGCCGCAAAAACCTCCTTTCCCGATAGGAGGGTGCGGGATTGAACGGCGCAGCTGTTCCCCGAAAGCTCAATTCGGGCATCGCCCCAAAAGCAGGCGCGCCGCCCCTCATGGAGCACATCAAAGGATATGCCCGACGTCAACTCAACAGGCCCGGTGAAATTGAGAGCTTCTAGGGTGATGCGCTGATAGGCGCGTTCCCCATGCCGCATATCCAAAAAGCGAAGAAAGCTAATGCGCAAATCCTTTCCGGATTTTGCATGCCAAACAAAGCTTCGGGTCAACGTCCCGGAGCGCATATCCAATTCTCGTACGAAATCGCTGAAGTTTGCTTTTCCAAGATCCAACACTTCGCCGTCGACCGATATGCCGCTCATAAGCCAATCTGCCGAGGGAATCATGAAATGAGTCTTATCTACGATACCGCGATAGGACCTCGGCAGGTTTTCCAACTCATATACGCCGTTTGTATATGCGCCTCGCAGGCTGTCCACGCTCCCGCCCTCATCAAAGCAGCCGCGCACACCCAAATTTTCATTGGACAATGCAAAAACAGACTCGCTTACACGCGCATAATCAGGGTTAAAGCCTTGCTCTATTACCTTCCAAGGATCGGTCAAAAAATACTTATCGGCAACTTTCGCCACATCCATACCTCGCAACAATTACAATGATTTTCATTCGAACGATAAGCCCTGCTATCCCTTTATCCCGGCGGTCACAATGTTTTGGGTGAGCTTCTTTTGAAATACGATAAAGAGGACGATGGGCGGTATCATGGAGAACACGACGGAGCGCATCAAAGCATCATAGTTGATGGTCTGCTGCGTGCTGAATACAAACAGGCGTACCATGACGGTCTGCCAAGGACCATTGCCGAGCACCAGATAGGGCAGCAGAAAATCCGACCACGCCGCATTAACGGCAAAGATCGCAATGACCACACAGATGGGTTTTGACAACGGCAGCACAATGCGGAAGAATGTTTGCAGCGGTGAGCAGCCGTCGATGCGGCTGGCCTCGATAATGGAATAAGGGATGGATTCAAAAAACTGCATAAACAGCACAACATACACTGCACTAGCCCCGCATTGCAGCCAAAGCGGGGTGAAAAAGCCGCCCAGCCCGAGGTTCTGAATGTTCATAAAAAGAGGGACGATGCTGATGGTTGCCGGCATCAAGAGCGAAAACATAACCAACTTTTGAATGATTTTGTGGCCCTTCGGCTTTAATATGGAGAGGCCATAGGCCAAAAGCTCGTTGAAAACCAGTGCGCAAACAACGCTGCCGGCGGCTACATACAGTGAATTGAGGTAGTTCTTAACAATATCAAGCTGCGTCCACGTCTTAACATATCCTGTAAAATCGAAGGATTGCGGAAGAATGGCCGTACTTGACATATACTCTTTCAAATCTTTGAATCCGGCCAGTACAACCCATAGGATGGGGAAAAACGACACGATGACCATCACAATACAAATGGCATAGATGACCACAAGCCCAGCCTTTACGCCCGGCGTATGCATGTCATATTCCCGAATCACCCCTGTTCGAGGCGGTAAGTTCTTTGCTTTTGCCATGCTATGCTCCTTCTACTCCCAGTCCGTTTTCCGCCGGTTCACAACGGAATACAAAGCGGTAAACCCTAGCAGGATCAATGTAATGATAACAGCCACGGCGGAGGCCTTGCCAAAGTCCATGGAGCCGCCAAACGCATAGCGCCACATGAGCAGCATCAGCGACAGAGACGCGTTGTCCGGGCCGCCGCGGGTAAGTACCATCGGCTCATACATAATCTGGAAAATGGAAATGATCTGGAGGATTAAGAGGGTGCTTCCCAAATTAAAGATAGCCGGCAGCGTGATATGGCGGATTCGTTTGAAGATGCCCGCGCCATCCAAGGTCGCCGCCTCATACAGCTCCGGATTGATACTGGCCATACCGGCCATGTAGATCAACGCAGTTGCTCCTGCACCTTTCCATGTTGCGACAAGAACAATGATCGGTATGACATAGCCTGATTGGCTCAAATACGCCATGGGCGGTATTCCAAGCTTGCCAAGAAGGATATTGACCACACCCGACTTTTCGGCGGAGAAGAAAGCCGTCCATAGAATAATAACGGCAAGCCCCGGCAGGATATTGGGGAGATATGCAGCGGTTCGGAAAAAGCCCTTGCTTCGCGCCGTTTCCCCAATCACGAGCGCGATAAAAATGGGCAGTAAAAAGCCGATCAACAAAGACCAAAAGGTATAAGAAAATGTGTTGATGAGCGCCTGTATAAAGTCTGGCTTGTTGAAAACGCTGATAAAGTTGGCAAAACCAACAAACTCTACCAGTTCAACATTCTTTGTACGATACAAGCTCATACGCATGCTTTCCAGCAGCGGCTCCCACAGGAAAAACGCAAACAAAACAATGCCCGGCAGCATGATAAGCCAGGCTAGCAGCGTTTCTTCCCCTTTTCCGGGCATGCGGAGGCGGCGTACGGGTTTCTTCATCAAATCATCCCCCGTTTTTAAAATGCAACGACCAAAACATATAAGTGCGGTAAATATAAGGACGGTTCGCTGTCCGAACTAGAAGGATTTGTTAAACTTTTGAAAGCAAGGCTCGTCGGCAAAGCCCACAGCTTTGCCGACGAGCCTTTTGTCTACTAACTATTGATTTCGTCATCCAGGTATTCCTGGAAGGACTGCTGCGCCTGTTCCAGCCCCTTGTAAACGTCCGCATCCTCACGGGTGATGACCCTCTGCACGATTGCGGTCAATTCCCGATAGAGCTGCTGGGCAAATACCGGTTCCTCGCCCCTTAAGGTGATTGAGCCGTCGGTCAAGGAATCGAAAAAGTCGTTGTAGAGCCGCATGTCGACATTGGAATACTCGTTTACAATCTCGAGCTTTTTGGCGTTATATGCTTCGTCGTTCCAAGCGGTGATGGGCGGCAAAACAGGTGCACCGCGCTCCCGCTTAGCAGCGTAGTCCGCGCGCATCCCGGCAACGATATCATCATCCAAGAAGGGCAGTTTGCCGATGATTTTAAGGTAGCCCATGAGCGCGATCGCCTGATCATTTGTAATGTTCGGCGCGAACATATAACAGGTGCCTCCCGTAAGCGCGTATGCCCCCGCGGGGCCGGCCGGGAAGGGAATCAAAGCGAACTTATCAACGGGCAGACCTTTGCCCGCAGTCGGTTGATCCACCGAATCGTCGGCGGCAAAATTCATGGCCGCTTCGCCCGTGCCAAGAGCCGAGTGAGCGCCTGCCCAGTCGGTTGTGGTTGCGTCCGCATTGAGAATATCATACTCCCAACGCAGGGATTTGATATATTCCATCGCCGCGACTGCCGCATCAGAGGTGAAATTGCAGACCCAGCGGCCATCTTCCTGCTGGACTTCCAAGGCATTTTCACCCACCGCGCCGAAATTCCACGCGATGTTGGTATACAGCCATCCGCCATAGGTTTCGCTTGCCGGGAAAACAAGTCCGGCCTTGCCCGTCTTTTGCTTTATAATCTGACCATACTCCGCCAGTTCCTGCAACGTGGTGGGGTACATGGGCAGCCCGTCTTCCGTCATCAAGCCTGCTTCTTCAAACAGATTGATGTTGATGTGCATGCCCAGAACATAACCCTCGCGGGGCAAGCCATAGATGCGTCCGTTTTCATCACCCAACAGTTCGACAAATGCAGGGCTGAATTTCTCCAAAACGCCGAACTCCGCCAGCGCATCGGTCACATCGCCCGCCAACCCCTGGTTAATCAGCAGTTGCGGATCGGTGAACGGGGGCTGAAAGATACTGGGCGCGGTTCCGCCCTTTGCCATGCCGATATAGTTGCTGAGTGTATACGAATAATATGAGGGTACCAGCGTTACATTGGGGTATTGCCTCGCCATGGTGGCCTTGTAGCCCTCAAACAAGGCCAACTCGGCAGCAGGGGCTGTATCCGCGGGCCAATTGCCTAAGGTTATCGTGCAAGTAAGGTCGGCATCAACCACCTCATCCGATTGCGCAGCAAGTTCGGCCGGAGGGGTGACGACTGGTTCGTCGATTGGATCGACGGTTGGACCCGTAGCATTGCCGCTGCATGCCGCAAGCAGCATACACAGAACTACGAGGATAGCCATGCTTCCGATGTGCCTTTTCATGATAAACCCCCTATAAAGTTTGAAGCTGTCCCAAGAGTTTTTAAAGATACGTTTAGCGCTTAACTTACATATAGCAATATACCTTTAATTGTTTGGTTTGTCAAGCCATCGCAACCAATATAAAGCGGTTTTTGCTTCGTTACCGATGATGTGTAATGGAACAAGCCCTTGGACTATATCACTTCTCACAGCGGAATACGAAGGCTCCCACTCGCGGGTCGAAAACTCGGCCCCTTCAAGACGCCAAAAAAGGCAAGCTTTCAGAAAGCCAGCAAGGCGTTGCCGATCCTAAAGCCAGCCCCGCCAACAATATCACAACTGTGAGCCTTTGCCTGTTTCAGAAAACCATTGCCGCGCAGAACCGGTCATTTCTTTGAATATGTCGCAGACGGCCCGCTTTCGCATATTTATTCTTTTGTAATGCATTTTTATTCCTTCCCCTTTCTTGTGGTGCGGCAATCTTTGTACGAATTTCGCGAGTTTTGTCGCCTTATGAAGGCGCTCTTGCATATGTTAGGGAAACTGCACGCCAAAGTGCATTATAAAATATATATTGCATATTACATGAATAACAAGACTTGCATCGAGGGCAAAACGCGTTTATAATTTTTTTACGCCGGCTCAAACGCCGGATCAACATCTGCTGTTCGGCCCCAAATTTCAAAACTACAAATTGGAGGAAAACGGTCATGAAGAAGGTAGCAGCATTCCTACTGGCGCTCATTCTCGTCGTGTCGTTCACCGCATGCCAAGCTTCGGCTCCGAACACATCCGGTAACGCCGATCAACCCTCTTCCGGTAACCCCGTTGTGAAGATCGGCATCTACGAACCCGCATCCGGCGACAACGGCGCGGGCGGCAAGCAGGAGACCCTTGGCGTAGAGTACGCAAACGCCGTTAGCCCTACCGTTCAAATCAACGGAAAGACGTATGACGTTCAGCTCGTCAAGGTAGACAACGAAAGCTCCAACGACAAGGCAGCCTCAGCCGCGTCCACGCTGGTTTCGGCGGGCGTGTCTGTTGTGCTGGGGTCCTACGGCTCGGGCGTGTCCATCGCGGCTTCTCCGACGTTTGAAGCGGCCGGTATTCCCTGCGTGGGCATCACCTGCACCAACCCTCAGGTAACCGAGGGCAACAAGCACTATTTCCGCATCTGCTTTCTCGATCCGTTCCAGGGCACGGTTCTCGCGAACTACGCTTTTAACACGCTGGGCGTAAAAACAGCATACTGCCTTTCCAAGCTGGGCGACGACTACTCGGGCGGGCTTGTGAACTACTTCGTCAAGGCATTTGAAGCGCTTGGCGGTACCTGCGTGCAGGATACCTTCCCCGAGGGCAACAGCGACTTCACAAGCTACATCAACAACGCCAAAAACAGCGGCGCACAGGTATTCTTCTCGCCGGTTTCCACCGAAGCCGCGCAGCTGATCATTGACCAGGCGGAAGCCCAAACGCTCGGCATGCCCATTCTCGCGGGCGATACGTGGGACTCCAACGTTATCCTTCAGGCCGCCAAGGGCAAGAGCGTTGACGTTACCGTTACCACCTTCTACCCCGAGGGTGCAAACGCTGAATTCGATACCAGCTACAAAGAATGGGTGAACGCCGATGCGACCCGCCTCGCCAACAACGGCGGAGATGACACCGTTTCGGCCGTTACCGCAATGGGTTACGACGCTTACTTCTTTGCGCTTGAGGCAATGAAAAAAGCCGGCAGTATCGACCCCGCCGCCATTATGACAGCGCTTTGGACCACCGAATACGACGGTGTTTCCGGCCCGATCGCGCTTGACCAAGTCAACGGCGACGCGATTCGCAACACCGCATACGTTAAGCATTGCAACAACGAAACCGGTAAATGGGACGCTCTGCCCCCGGTTACGATCAACTAAAATGCGCTATGATGTGCGGCGGGGGCACCAGTCCCCGCCGCACTTTGTACAAATGGCCTTCCTTGGCGCAGCGCTCGGTTTCTCTCACCTACCCCTCGTTCCCCGGCACACCCGCAGCCCCGTCAAAATCGAAACAATGCGCTTTCTCTTTTTCAAACAATCCGATGCCGCTTTATAAAAGAAACGTTTGCGTTTCCATTTTCAGCGGCATAGATGGAGGAAAATCAATGCTCGAATTTTTGCACGCCAACCTCTCGTACTTCCTTTCGGGAATATCGGTCGGCGGCCAATATGCGCTCATCGCCATCGGCTACACAATGGTATACGGCATCCTTCGCTTAATCAACTTTGCCCATGGCGACGTGTTCATGTGTGCAGGCCTTATGATGGTATACCTCTCGGCTTCGCTGCCGATGGCGGTCGCAATTCCGCTCGTGCTCCTTTTAACGGTCGCGCTCGGCTTTTTGATCGAACGCGCGGCGTATAAGCCGCTGCGCACAGCGCCGCGTATGTCCGTTATGATCAGCGCGATCGGCATTTCGTACCTTTTGCAAAATGCCGCGCTTTACTTTACCGGCGGCCTCGCCAAGGTGTATCCCACCATTCCGTGGCTGAGCCAAACGGTTACCATCTGGGGCGCTACCACCAAAATGGTCACGGTCGTGACCCCGGTGCTGACCATCGTGCTTGTGGTTTTGCTTTCGTTGCTCATCAAATATACAAAGGTCGGCATGGCCATGCGCGCCGTGTCCAGAGACTTTGAAACGAGCAGCCTGATGGGTATCCGCATCAATACGGTCATCTCGGTAACGTTTGTTATCGGTTCTTTCCTCGCGGCGGTGGGCTCCATGCTCTACTTTACGAACTACGCGTCCGTCACGCCCGTTTCAGGCGGTATGCCGGGCTTAAAGTGCTTTGTGGCGGCGGTGTTCGGCGGCATCGGCAGCATCCCCGGGGCGGTGATCGGCGCATTCATCATCGGCATCGCGGAGAACATCCTCAAGGGTGGCAGCTCGATCTTCGGCTTTGGCGGCAGCGGTTGGACGACGTTTTCGGACGCGTTCACCTTCGCGCTTTTGATTATCATCCTCGTGGTCAAGCCCACCGGTCTGTTTGGCGAAAAAGCCACAGACAAGGCGTAAGGAGGCGGTTGCATGAAAAAGAAAGTGAAAGCCGAGCTCTGGGTCGCGTTGATCGCGATTGCGCTTATCTATGTGTTGATTGCCGTACTCGAGCAGACGATGGACGCCAACCACATCATTTTTACGGTGCTCAAAAAGGGCGCGATCTACTCGCTCGTTGCGGTATCCATGAACCTGCTCAACGGCTTTACCGGCCTCTTCTCCTTGGGGCAGGCAGGCTTCATGCTCATCGGCGCATATACCTACGCCATCTTCACCATGCCGACGGAGGTCAAGCTTACCGAATCGGTCTATAAGTATTACGAGGCGGCGGTCAAGTTTGATACGGGAATTTTTGTGGGTCTTCTTTGTGCGGGTCTGGCGGCGGCGCTGTTTGCGGCGCTCATCGGCCTTCCGGTGCTGCGGCTCAAGTCGGATTATCTTGCCATTGCGACCATCGGTTTTGCCGAGATCATCCGTGCCATTTTGCAGTGGGATGTGCTCGGCCCCGTCACCAACGGCGCAAACGTCATGCGCGAGTACCTCGACCTTACGGACGTAAAGATACCGTTTACGGATCAGCCGTTCCCGCCGACGTTGTATGTGTTTCTTGCGACGGGCATTTGCATTGCGCTCATTGTGCTGCTCATCAATTCCTCCTATGGCCGCGCATTTAAGGCCATTCGCGACGACGAGGTCGCTGCCGAGGCGATGGGCATCAACCTCTTTAAGCACAAGCAGATGAGTTTCATCATCAGCTCGTTCTTCGCGGGCATCTCCGGCGCGCTCCTCGCGATGTACCAATACACCGTACAGGCAGCGCAGTTTAAGAGCGCAATGACCTATGAAATCCTGCTCATCGTAGTCATAGGCGGCATCGGTTCCATTTCCGGCAGCTGCATTGCAAGCTTTCTTTACATCGCAGCCTCAGAGTGGTGGCTGCGCGGGCTCGATATGGGCAAGTTCCTCGGCATAGAATCCGCGGATGTTTTCCGCTCGGGTTTCCGGCGTTTCGTGTTCTCCGTTATCATCATGCTCATCGTGCTCTTCTTTTCAAGGGGGCTCATGGGCGACAAGGAGATCTCGTTTGCCGGCTTGATCAAGCGGTTTAACAGGCGCGTAAAAAGCGCCGAAGGAACGAAAGGGGGCGGTATCGATGCCTGAAAACGTTCTGCTTCTTGAAAATGTAACCATGCAATTCGGCGGCGTCGTCGCCGTCAATAACCTTTCACTTGCAGTCAACAAGGGTGAAATCGTCGCACTCATCGGCCCCAACGGCGCGGGTAAAACGACGGCCTTCAACTGTATTACGGGCATTTACGACCCCACAAACGGCCAGATAACGTTCAACGGAAAAACCATTGTGGCAAACCACCCGCGCGGCAAAATGAAAAAGATTTATGCCGGTGAAAACGCAAAACAGTACTCTGGCGTGCGTGCGGTAGACCCCACGCCGGATCATGTGACCAAGCTCGGAATTGCGCGCACCTTCCAGAACATACGACTCTTCAAGAGCATGACGGTGTTTGACAACGTGCTCACCGCAAAGCACATGCGGGCAAAGCAAAATGTGTTTTCCGCCACGCTTCGCCTCACCTACCGGGAGGAAAGGCGCATGCGCGAGGAAACCGCGGCTTTGCTCGAGGAGCAAAACCTCTTAAGGTACGCAAACGACCTTGCCGTAAGCCTGCCCTACGGCCTGCAAAGAAGGCTTGAGATCGCCCGCGCGCTTGCTACGGAGCCGAAGCTTTTGCTTCTTGACGAGCCTGCCGCCGGCATGAACCCACAAGAAACGCAGGAGCTTGGTGAGTTTATCGTGCAGCTCAAGAACAAGTACGACCTTACGGTTTTCATGATCGAGCACCATATGGATCTGGTCATGCAGTTTTCCGACCGCATCTACGTGATCGACT
>JAEZGQ010000250.1 GCA_023416895.1 Bacillota bacterium
CGTTTTCCTCCATGGCGGCGTACTTTTTCGCCATATGAAGGTTGTTTTCGTAGCAAAGGTCGGGGTCGATGAACAGCGAGTTTATAACGTTGTGCTTGCGGTTTGAAACATCGCCGGTGGCTGCCCACGTTTTTTCGGGCAGGCTGCGCTTTTTGGGTTCGCGCCACTCGACGGGCTCCATCATTTGGCCGATCATGCCGTCGGCAAGGATCATTACGGGATTTCTGTATTGGTCGGCGATGTCAAACGCCTCCTGCGTAAAGTCCACCGCTTCCTGAATGGTCGCGGGGGCAAGCACGAGGGTGCGGTAATCGCCGTTGCCGCCGCCGCGCGTCGCCTGATAATAATCCCCCTGCGCGGGCTGGATGGTGCCAAGCCCCGGGCCGCCGCGCATGACGTTGACGATCACCGAGGGAAGCTCAGCTCCCGCAAGGTAGCTGATGCCTTCCTGTTTAAGGCTGATGCCCGGCGACGAGGACGAGGTCATAACGCGCGCGCCGCAGCCCGCCGCGCCGTACACCATGTTGATGGCCGCCACTTCGGACTCGGCCTGCACAAAGCTGCCGCCCACCTGCGGCAGGCGCATCGCCATATATTCGGGGATTTCATTTTGCGGCGTAATGGGGTAGCCGAAGAAAAACCGGCAGCCCGCCTTGATCGCCGCCTCCGCTATGGCTTCGTTGCCCTTCCACAATTCCTTTTGCATACTGGCCTCCGTTAAACTTTTTCCACGGTGATCACGGAATCCGGGCACATGCGCGCGCAGTTGCCGCACGCAATGCACAGAGCCATGTCGCTGACCGTGGAGGGGTGATAACCCTTGCTGTTGGTGGCGCTCATATCGATCACCACGATTTTTTTGGGACATACGGCGGTGCAAAGCTCACAGCCCTTACACCGTTCGCGGTCGAATGTTACTTTTCCGGCCATAGTTGCCTCCTGAACACAAACTAAGGGGTTTTGTTAAAAAGGGAATGTTATTCCCAAGGTTTTTTCATGTAAAGCGTAAGCGGGAAAGGCTCGCCCGCAAGCTTGCCTTCAAGCGCATTCGACAGTCGCCCGTCGAATGCGTTAAACAAAAGAGGAAGCCCCATTTCCCCCGCCACCTCCAGCGATAGCGCGTTGCCGCGAAGCACATCCTCGGCGGTCGTTTCGCCGCAAAGGTGGGTGTTGTTCACAAGCCCCGTCACCTTAAGCCCCGAGGAAGCCTCGATGCCCTTTAAGTAGTGGATGGCGGAGGCGGCGTCCTTGGTGAGACCGCGGTTGAAGTTGAGCACCATGTAAAGCGCGTAGTTTTTGGTTTGAAGGTGCGGCGCAAAGCGCGCGAGCACGCGCGCGCCCACAGGGTCGCCCCCTACGTCGATCACACCGGCAAGCGCTTCGTCCTCAAAAATGCTCAAAACCTGCGCGGGGATGGCGGGAAGGTCCGCGTTCCCCATGCGTGCGGGCGAGGCGATCAGCTCCACGCCGTGTTCCTTTAAAAGCGCCTCCCGCTCGCGCGAGCGAAAGTATGGGTTTACAATGTCGAGGTCGGAAAGCGCCACGCGCGGAAAGCGCTCCTTTAAACGCAGGGCGAAATTGACGGCAAACTCCGTTTTGCCGCTGCCGTAATGCCCCGTGATGATGAAAATGCGCTGTTCTTGCATGTGCCTCCGTGTTTTGCCTAGTCAAAAAAGTGGGTCACTTTTCTGAGGTTTACGTTATTGCCTCAATACGCGTATTCGTGCGCCTGTTCCTCGCCGCGAAGCACGCGGAGCGCCCCCATAGCGAGCGCGCCAAGCTCATCTTCACCCGGCACCACAACAAAGGGCGCGATGAAGGAAACCATTTCCTTGATCCAATCGGTAATGATGGGGTTGTAGGCGATGCCGCCCGTAACGATTACTGCGTCCACCTCGCCTTTGAGGATAGCCGCTGCCGCGCCGATGTCTTTCCCCACCTGATAGGCCATGCCTTGAAGGATGAGCTTGGCGTACTCGTCTCCCGCTTCGATGCGCGCAAGAACCTCGCGCATGTCGTTGGTGCCAAGGTAGGCAACAAGCCCGCCGCGAGAGGTGAACTCCTTGCGGATATCCTCATAGGTAGGGTATTTGCCGCTATAGCAAAGGCGCATTACCTCGCCCACGGGAAGCCCGCCCGGACGCTCAGCCGAATAGGGGCCGTCGCCGTCGATGGCGTTGTTTACGTCGATCACGCGGCCTTTTCTATGCGAACCGACGGTAACGCCGCCGCCAAGATGCGCCACGATGAGGTTCATATCCTCATAGCGCTTGCCGAGCGACTTTGCGTAGCCCTTCGCCACTGCCTTTTGGTTGAGCGCATGCCACGCAACCGTGCGCGGCATGTCGGGGTATCCCGAAAGGCGCGCAACTTCTTCCATTTCATCGACCACTACGGGGTCTACGATGTAGGCGGGGCAGCCGTTTTCGTTCGCCAATTCAAACGCAAGGATGCCGCCGAGGTTTACAAGGTGCTTGCCCCATTTGCAGGAAAGAAGGTCGTCATACATCCGTTGGTTCACGGCGTAGGTGCCGCTCGGGATGGGCTTGATGAGCCCGCCCCTGCCGACCACTGCGTCAAAGTGCGCGGTTTCCAGGCCGTATTGCTTTAGGGCTGCCTGAACGAGGGGCTTTCTGTAACGGTAATGCTCCTCCACGGTGCGAAGAGGCTTCAACTCCTCCTGCGGATGGCGCAGAATGTGCGTAAATTCCGGCGTTTCATCGTTGTAAACGGCAAGCTTGGTGGAAGTGGAGCCGATGTTGATAACAAGGATCTTCATAGAAGCCAAATTACCTCCGTTGCATTGTATGAATTCACTTCTTATTGAGGTGCAGAAGGTTTTTAAGCGCCGCGGTGCTCCGCCATCAACACCGCAAGGGCAATGGAGTGGAGCTTTGTTTCGTCGCTGTCCGCACGGGAAGTAACCACAACCGGTGCCTTTGCGCCGACGATCACGCCCGCGTTTTTCGCGCCCGCGAGGAACACAAGCGCCTTGTAAAGCACGTTGCCCGCCTCGATCTGCGGCATCACGAGAATGTCGGCGTTGCCGGCGAGGGGGTCGGAAATGCCCTTGTGCTTGGCCGCCGCCACGGAAACGGCGTTGTCGAGCGCGAGGGGGCCTGTAACGCGGCAGCCTGAAAGCTCGCCGTTTTGGTTCATTTCAACAAGCGCCTTCGCATCGAGCGTAGCACTCATTTTTTCGTTTACCTTTTCCACCGCGCAAACAACCGCCGCTACGGGGTTTTCGTTGCCCAGGGCATGCGCTACCCTTACGGCGTTTTCGATGATGACCTTTTTTACTTGCGCGTCGGGCGCAATGTTCATTGCCGCGTCCGTTACATACAAAAGCCGCGAAAAGCCCGGCACGTCAAAAACGGCCGTGTGCGAAAGCGTGCTTGCCTCGCGCAGGCCGGTTTCCTTGTCGAGCACCGCCTTTAAAATAACCGAGGTATCCACAATGCCTTTCATGACGATGTGCGCGCGGCCCGAGGAAACGAGAGTGACCGCCGTTTTGCACGCGGCTGCCGGATCTTTTTCGTCAAGAATATCCATGCCGTCAAGCGAGATGGACTTGCTTTTTGCGATTTCGCGAATCAGTGCCTCGTCCCCCACCAGCACAAACGAGGCAAGCCCAAGCTTCACCGCCTTGGACGCGGCGAGAAGTACCTCTTCATCGTGTGCGGCAGCGACGGCAACAACGCGTTTGGCATTTTTCGCGCCCGAGAGCGCGCGTTCCACCAACTGTGCAAAGGAATGTATCATAGCTTTTTACTCCGGAAAAACAGATTGCATAAAGAGACGGAATGTGCAACAATAAGGAGGGTTGTATGATGTCTATGCCAGTTGTCTTACAACACCATCTTATACGTTTCGCTCCCTCCTGTCAACGCTTCCGCGCGGTATGCGCGGCATTATATGATATATTTTAAGTTGGCGGTTTGCCGTTCCTACGGCGGGCACCGCGTACTTTTTACGCACGGAGAAGGTATGGAAAAAGCACCCAAAAAGAGCCTTGCGGAGCGCACCGCGGGCAAAATTTTTGACATGATCACAACCGAGCGGCTGTTTTCCGAGGGCGACAAGCTCCCCAACGAAAACGAGCTTTCGCAAAGCCTCGGCGTGAGCCGCATTACGCTTCGCGAGGCGATTCGCATTCTCGCGGCGCAGGGCGTGCTCGAAGTGCGGCGCGGGCTTGGCACCTTTATCTCCGAAGGTGCAAGCCTCGGCGGCTTTGGCATTCACAAGCTTGAAAAGCTGCGCATACGCTTGCGCGACCTTTTTGAGGTGCGCCTCATGTTTGAGCCGCAAACCGCCGCGCTCGCCTGCGCCCGCGGCTCGGATGCGGACATCCTTCATATTGCGGAACTGAGCGCGCAGGTGGAGGAGCTCATTCTTGCTGGCAAGCCGTGGACGGATACGGACTCGCTGTTTCACACCGCCATTTTATCGGCCGCGCACAACGAATTTATGACGCAGCTCATCCCGCTCATCAACAGCGCCATCAAGGACGCATGGCTGTTGTACGGCAGCGACCCGAACCTTGCTGAGTTTACCCTGCGCGACAACCGCCTGATCGTTGAAATGCTCAAAAATCGCGACGTCGTAGGCGTACGGCACGCGGTTTCCATTCACATTCGCCATACCATCCACGCGCTGGAGCTCGATTTGGGCAAAGGCATTTTGGAGTAACGGGAGGAATTATGCAAACACAACGCATCGGCACAAGGAGCGTACTGCTTTCACACGAAGGGCTCGACTGGGGGCTTCATTTGCAGCTCATTTTCGGCAAGGAGCACAATTTCTTGATCGACACGGGGCTTGGGCTTGGAAGCGTTTCCTCAGTGAAGGAACTTTTGAAGGATGAAAAAAAGCCCCTTGTGGTAGTGAACACGCACCATCACTGGGACCATGTTTGGGGCAACGGCTTTTTTGAAGAAAGCCTACTTGTTTCGCACGCGCTCTGCCGCAAACTGCTCGAGGAAACCATGCTTCAGACCTACGAAAAGTACAAGCACATCGCGCGCGGAGAAGTGCGGTTTGCCCTGCCCCGCCTTACGTTTGATTCGGCGCTCTTCTTCCCGTCGGACGGCGTGCGGCTTTTTTACAGCCCCGGCCACACGGAGGACTGCATCAGCGTATTCGACGAGGTAGACGGCATTTTGAACGCGGGTGACAACATCGGCGATACCGACGAGGAGATTTTGCCGAACCTCGAATGCGACACAGAGGTTTACCACGACACGCTTGAGGCGTACCGCGCGCTTTCCTTCAAGCTTTGCGTGAGCGGCCACAACCGCCCGCGCGGGTTTGAGGTGATTCGCGAGATCGAACAGAAACTAAGGTGAGTAAAAA
>JAEZGQ010000251.1 GCA_023416895.1 Bacillota bacterium
GAAAGCCGCTTAAGAAATTCGGCGGCGGCCTGCTCATAAAAGCGCTCCTTGAGCCTTCCTACACATACGACGCGAACAACCATCAGCCCACCTCATAGCGCCCCGTAATGCGGCTGCGGTGTGCCACGGAAAGCTCAAACGACGCATCGTCGATGTTTTCTTCGCGCAGCAGCTCGCGCACAGTGGCAAGTGCAAGCTCTTCCATGTTGTTGTCGCGGCTCAAATGCCCCAAAATGGCGCGGCGAAGCCCCCTTGTGTAGAGTTTTACCAAAGCCCTTCCTGCGGATTCGTTTGATAGGTGGCCGACGTCCGAAAGAATGCGGCGCTTGAGCACATACGGGTAGCTGCCCATCCTGAGCATGTCTGTATCGTGGTTGGCTTCAATGAAAAGCAGGTCGGCTCCCTCTGCCATATCGAGAAGGCGCGGTTCCACCACGCCGATGTCGGTCATCACGCAAAGGCGCTTTCCGCCGCACGAAATGGCGTAGCCCACGGATTCCCGCGCGTCGTGCGGGGTTTTAAAGGGGGTAATTTCTACTTGGTTCACGCAGAAATCGCGGTTGGTTTCAAACACGCGCACGTTGTGCGGAGCAATGAGGCCGACGCCGGGCGGCATCGCTTCCCAAGTTCCCTTGTTGGCGTAAATGGGCACATCGTATTTGCGGGAAAATACACCCGCACCGCTCACATGGTCGCTGTGTTCGTGGGTAATAAGAATCGCGTTCACGCTTTTTGGCTCCACGCCGATCTCGCCGAGCGCGCGCGTGAGCGCGCTGCCAGTAACACCCGCATCGATCAAAATGCGAACGCCGTCTGCCTCCACGAGCGAGGCGTTTCCGGAACTTCCGCTAAACAGCGGGTAAAACAGCATAGCTCCTCCATAAAAACGGCCGCGAACGGCCGGAAAAATTCTACCTGCACATTGTAGCACATTTTTTAGCGGTTTGCGCACCGGGTTTGTACTGAAAAGCGGTGTAGGCGCGAATGTGCTGCCGAAAAGCAAAATCCAAGAGCGCACCCCAAAGTTCGGGTTATGCAAATTGCGGCAAACTTAAGCCGCCTGGCAAACGCATTCTATAAAAGAAAAAGGCACGCACAAACGCGCGCCTTCATAAAAAGAAGGTGAAAATCAATACCCGGTAGCCACCGCCAGACATAGGATCAACACAGAAACAACAAGAATGGCCAGAAGGGGCTTCCATACCCACTTAAACCACTTGCCGTAGCTGATGTCCGCAATGCCGAGCATGATCAAAAGCGCCGTGTTGGTGGGGTAGATCATGTTGGAAAAACCGTCGCCCAGCACATAGGCGAGGATCACCGTTTGGCGGGAAACCCCGCTCAAATCCGCAAGCGGCGCGATGAGCGGAATCAAAAGAAACGCCTTCGCGCTGCCCGAGGCGATGAAAAGCTCCATCACCAAAACGATGCCGAACATGATGAGCGCCGCGGCGTACGGACCTGCGTTTTCGAGGCTTCTTGAAAGCAGGTACAAAAGCGTGTCGAGAATGCCGCCCGCCGTGATGATGTGCTTTACGCCCAGTGCCAGCAAAATAAACGCTACTGCCGGAAGCACGCCCACGCAGCCCAAAAGGAAATCCTTCCCCACTTTTCCGCCGTAGCCTGAAAGATGCCCGCCCAAAACGCCCGCGAGCGTGAAAAGGAGCGCCATCACGATGAGCGTATAATCCGCAAGCGCGGGAATTACAAATCCCGCAAGGATGTATAAAAGCACAATGCCAAGGCATATGCCAAGCGCGCGCAATGCGCTTTTAAGCTTTGGGTTTTCAAGTGCATCGGTCATGTCGCCCTGAATGTAACGCTGCCGAAGCTTCAAGTCATGCGCATAGGAAAGAGAGCGCGAAGGTTCCTTTTCAATGCGGCGCGCGTAGCGCACAAGAAACACGGCAATTACCGCGTAAGCGAGAACAAAAACAAGGATGCGCAGGGAAAGGCCGGAAAAAAGCGGCACGCCTGCAAGCTCCTGCGCCACTGCAACCGTAAAGGGGTTGAAGGTGCCCGCGGCAAACCCCATGCCGATGGCGAACGCGCTTATGCCAAGGCCGGTCAAAGAATCCCACCCCATGGAGAAGGAAATGGCGATGGCAATTGGCACGAGCGTGATGCCTTCTTCAAAAATGCCTACCGCGGAACCGAGCGCCATAAACACAAACAGCAAAATGGAAAGCATACGGTACTTTTTGTTTGCGTAGCGCCGTATGGTAATGGCCATGAGCCTCCGTAAGACCCCGCTTTTTTCAAGCACCGCAAACGTGCCGCCCACGAGCGTTAAAAACACCATGATGCCGATGGCGAGCACCGAGTCCGGCGAGGCGAGCACCTCAAAGGGGGCCGTGAACCAGCGCCACACGGGGAGAGGCTTTGCCCCGGCATTTTCTTGGTAGGAGCCGGGAACCACCTGCTCCGTCCCGTTTACCGTAACGCGCTCATAGCTTCCCTGCGGCAACACGCGCGTGAGGATGCCCGCCGCTATAAGAAGCGCCAACAGAAGAACGAGCACGCTTACAAACGTGCGCTTTTCAATGCTTAACCCCGCCTTTTGCGCCTGCTCCATAAGCCGCACCCCCAAAATAGATTTGGAAAATTAAGGCATGATTTCATGTTTCAAATATGCGCTAGGGCTGTTCGTCTTTCTTTTTGGCTTCCTTTTTTGCCGCACCATCGGCGAGGATCGTCAAAACCGTGACCACGGCAAAAACAACGAACACGGCCAAATAGACGACAAGCCATGGGTCGTTTTTGAGCCGATCGGCGAAGGTCAAATAGCATACGCCGTTGCCTTTGAGAAAAAGTGTCATGCCGATGAGCGCCGCAACCAAAATGTACCATGCGACGTTGAGCGGTTTTCTATATTTAAGCAGCTTCATACGGTATCCTCCGGCGGTCGCGCGTGCAAATTTGTTGAAAGCACTTGTAGAATTTCCTTTATTTTAACATGAAAAGCGTTAAGCGCCTATCCCTTGGGTGAAGCGCGTTTCATACACTGTTGCAATTTACGTTTTCTTGGATGTATCATAATGATGGGAACGGTTTGCATGAAGGGGTTTCATGCGCCGATGCGGTATTTTTTAATGCGCGCGATCGTGCAAAGCACTTTTTCAGAAACGAGGTACCCCTTTATGCCCGGCACTGATCGAGATCGTCTGCGTCACGTTCGGGTGTTTCGTTTTTTGATAACTCCTGTAAGGGCGCTATTCAGCCGGATGTTTCGCTATACACCCGTGAGAGCAACGGGCATTTCGGGGCCCTTTTTGCTGTTTGCCAACCACAACGCAGATCTTGACGCGGCACTTGTGAACATTGCGTTTGATGAGCAGATGTACTTTGTTGCAAGCGAGCATATTTTTCGCAAGGGATTTTGGTCAAAACTACTTGTGCGGTATCTTGATCCCATCTCCCGTCTCAAGGGCGGCACCGAGGCGAGCGCGGCTATGGAAATGCTTAGGAGGCTTAAAAAAGGTTATAACGTGTGCGTTTTCGCGGAGGGCGACCGCTCGTTTAACGGGCTTACCTACCCCATTCCGCTCTCAACGGGAAAGCTTGCCCGCGCCGCGGGTGTGCCCGTCGTAACGTTTAAGATCGAAGGCGGCTATCTCACCACGCCACGATGGAGCAAAAAAATGCGCCATGGTAAAATGCTTGGCTATGTGGTAAACGTGTACCAGCCCGAACAGCTTAAGGCCATGAGTGCGGACGAGGTGAACCGCCTGATTGTGGAGGACCTTTTTGAGGATGCTTATGCCCGCCAGGAACAGGAAATGGTGCGCTTCAAGGGAAAAGACCTTGCCGAATGGCTGGAAAGCGCGCTTTATATTTGCCCCAACTGCGGCGGAATCGGCACGCTGCAAAGCCACAAAAACACATTTTTCTGCGGCTGCGGTATGACGGCGGAATATACGGAATACGGCTATCTTGAGGGCAACGCGCCATACAAAACCGTTACCGCATGGGATGCATGGCAGACGGAAAAGCTAAACGAGATCTCCGCCGAGCAAAGCGACGCAAGCGTATTTGTGGATGAGAATGTGCGCCTTGTGCGCGTGTTGCCGGAGCACAAAGAGGAGCTTTTCGCAAAAGGGAGGCTTGTTATGTACCGTGACCGCATCGAATGCGGCGGCGTTACGCTACTTTTGCGCGATATTTCGGCGTTGGCGGTATACGGGCGCGCAAACATAACCTTTACCCACAAAGACGGGCACTTTGAACTGCTTGCCGAGCCTCCTTTTTGCGGCAGAAAATATTATCAGTTGTTTCAAAGCCTCACTCAAGAAACGAAAAACTCGTAAAACTGGTTTTGACAGGAGCATATGTATGAACATGCAAACAGATGAACGCGCCAAAAAAGCAAGGCATGCTTGGTATCTCTACGATTTTGGCAACTCGGCCTACGCATCGGTGGTTCTTCTTGCGGTATACTCCGCCTATTTCAAAAACGCCGTCGTAGGCGGCGCGGAAGGAACGAGGCTTTGGGGCATTTCCGTAGGCATTGCGGCGGTTCTCGTTGCGATCATGTCGCCCGTTTTGGGTGCGATTGCGGATTTTACCCGCTCAAAGAAAAAGTTTTTGATGCTTTTTACCGGTCTATCGGTCGTTTTTACGGCGTTGCTCTTTTTTGTTCGCGAGGGCAACGTATTTATGGGCATGCTCTTTTTCATCCTCGCGGAAATCGGCTATCGTGGCGCGCAGGTATTTTATGATGCGCTCTTGCCGGATATTTCGTCGCCCGAATCGGCAGGCACCGTTTCCGGCAAGGGCTGGGCTGTGGGTATGATCGGCGGTATCGCCGCGCTTCTCATCGTGCTGTTGCCCATACAGCTGATCGGCAACCAAATGATTCCGTATGCGTTTTTGATTACCGCCGTATTCTATTTGGCGTCATCAATCCCAACCTTCCTCCGCGTTAAAGAAAAACAGGAAGCAGAAAGGCTTCCAGAGGGCGACAACATCATCCGTCATGCGTTCTCTAAACTCGCGCAAACCTTCCGCTCCGTGAAGCAGTACAAGGAATTCATCAAGTATGCGGCGGCGTTTTTGATTTACAACGACGGCATTATGATGCTGATGGACTTTGCTGCCATCATCGGCGCTACCCTTTTTGGCATGGGGCAGACGGCGCTTATCCTGTTCGTCATCATCATACAGCTTTCGGGCGCGTTGGGCGCGTTGCTTTTCGGCCGTATTTCCGACAAAAAGAGCAGCAAGGATTCCATTTTGATCTCCCTTGTGATCTTGATCGCGTCGGTAACGTGCCTGTTTTTCGCAAAGAGCCTCATTTTGTTCTATGTGATAGGTTTCGTCGCGGGCTTTTCGCTTAGCGGTGCGCAGGCGGTCAGCCGCACGATGGTAAGCCAGCTTGCCCCGGACAACAAGGCGGCGGAGTTTTACGGCTTCCTTTCCGTTGCGGGAAGAACCTCTACATTCGTAGGGCCGCTTGTGTTCAGCACCATTTCCTACCGCATGCACAACTGGTATTCCAACCATGGTTTTGAGGGTACGCTCGCCGAGCAATACGGGCTCGTTTGGGCGATTGGTTCGATTGTGCTCTTCCTTGTAGCCGGCGCGGTGCTCTTGCTGTTTGTAAAACGCATTGTGGCAAAGCGCCCTGCGGAAAACTAAATTGAACGATAAGCAAAAAAGAGTATAGCTCTTTTGCTTTGCACGTGTTTTACGGCGTTTCGTGTTATAATGAATGCGAACGCCGTTTTTATACCCGCCGCGGCGCGTTTTTATCATGAGGTAGAAGCGATGAAAAAACAAAAACACAAAAAGGGAAACGTAGCGCTTTTGGTTGCGCTTTTCGTGCTCGTCGGCGCGCTTGCGACCGTGGGCATTTATTTGGCGAACTTGCAGAACAACCCTATGGATGCGTTTAACGGCGATGTTACGAAAGCGCCAGCCACGCCGACGCTCGCGCCGCAAACGGACGTGCCCGTTGAGGAAACGCCGACGCCCACCCCCACGCTTTCCCCGGAGGAGGCGCTTGAAGCCGCCGCGGATGCGGAGTTTATGAAAAACCGCGTCAACATCCTTATGCTCGGCTGGGATGAGAGCCCGGAAAGAAATGACGAATCGAGCGATGTATACCGCGACGAGGAAAACAACTTTAGAAGCGACGTAATCATGCTTTTGACGGTGGATTTTGAAAACAAAACCGTGGATTTGATTTCCGTCCCGCGGGATACTTACGCCGCCATTTATAACGTAGATGGGCATTTTAAAATCAACGCCGCGTTCGCCAAGGGCGGCAGCGCCGCAGGCGACGGCTTTACCTACGCAATGAACACCGTTTCCAACCTTTTGGGTGTACCCATTCAGTATTACGCGGGTGTGAACATGGCCGGCATGAAAGCCGTGGTGGATGCGATGGGCGGCGTGGATTATGACGTTGATCTTCGCATCGTCCTCAACGGGCGCGTGCTCGAGAAAGGGATGCAACACCTCAACGGCCAGCAGGTGCTCGATTACTGCCGTGCGCGCAAGGGCTACGGAACCGATTTGAACCGTGCCGATCGCCAGCAGAGGATGCTCTTCGCTATTTTTAACCAGCTTAAATCCAAAAACCAGCTAGTCAACCTGCCCAATGTTTATTTGAGCGTAAAGGATTATGTAAATACAAACCTCAACTTCGAGCAAGTCGCCGCGCTCAGCATGTTTGCGCTCGATTTTGATACGGAAAACCTTCGCCGCCATACGCTTGAGGGTGAGTATATAAGCGGCACGCCCTACAACGGCGCGTCGTTTTATGTGCTTTACAACAACAAGCTTCAAGAGCTTATCAAGAGCGTGTTCGGCATCACCATCGAGCCGGATGTGCGCTATGACGCCGCCTATGTGCGCGCCGACAAGGCTGCGGCCGATGCGCTTTTGTATGTGACGGGCTCTCAAAACATCCTGAACCTTTTGCAAGCCTCGGGACTTTATGTTGACCCCGCAACATGGGCGTATGAAGAACCCGCACCCGAACCCGCGTGGGATGTTGCGCAGCTCCTTTTGAGCATGGAGCAGGTAAATGCCGTTGCCGTACGAAACATCCCCGCAAACGCTTCCGAAGAAAAGCTTGAGGCGCTCATGAAAGTGCCCTTTGACGAGGAAAGCATTGCCGCCGCCGTCGCGAACATCCGCCAGGCCATGTGGACGGTATGCCTTGATTACGGCCTTTACAAGGAGCAGTTTACAAAAACGCAGCTTCCTGCCGAGTTTTACAACATTCTTCCCTCACTCTATGCCACGCCCGCGCCATAAAGGCAACTTGGTTCGGAGAAAATTGCGATGCGAAAAAGTATGAAAATAAAACGAATCGCCATCGCCGCCGCTTTGCTATCGGCGCTCGCTTGCTTTTTCCTTTGGCAGAACAACGACATTGTGACGACGAACTTCACCTACCAAAGCGATAAGGTTCCGCAAGCGTTCGACGGCTTTGTGATCGTGCAGGTTTCCGATCTTCACAACAAGCGCTTCGGAACAGGGCAGAATGCACTCATAAACAAAATCGATGCGCTTTCGCCGGACGTGATCCTTGTGACGGGCGATTTTGTTGATCGCCGCCGCTACGAGCTTGCGCCCGCTATGGAGTTTATAGAAGGTGCATTGCAAATTGCCCCGGTAATTTATGTTCCGGGCAACCACGAGGCGTGGTCTGGGCGCTACAACGAGGTTCGTACGGCGCTTCTTGACGCGGGCGTAACGGTGCTTGAGAACACCACATATACCTTTGCGCGCGGCGATGACGGGCTTGTTTTTCTTGGCGCACGCGATCCGGATTTTCTTACGCAAACCTACGCGCAGGGTACGGATACAAGCGAAATATCCGCGTTTCTCGATAGATGGAAAGAGGAAAGCAGCCTGAAAATCCTCCTCTCGCACAGGCCGGAACTTTTTGACCTTTACGCAGAAAGCCGCATGGACATGGCGTTTTCCGGTCACGCGCACGGCGGGCAGATACGCCTCCCCTTCATCGGTGCGCTATATGCGCCCGATCAAGGCCTTTTTCCC
>JAEZGQ010000008.1 GCA_023416895.1 Bacillota bacterium
AGAACGTCGGCCTCGAGCGTGGCCTTTTCCCTTGCCGCACGGGCGGATTCCGCCGCCTGCTCGGCCGCGTACGCTTCCTCGAGCGCCTTCGCGGACATGATCTTTTCCGCGGTCACGGCGCGGCGCAGCGAATCCGCCTGAAGCTCGCGCCTTGTGGCGTCAGAATGGGCGATTTGCGCCTTGGCGTCGTTTTCGCCCTTGATGGCTTCGGAATCCGCCAGCGCAACCTGAATACGCTGGTCACGCTGCGCAACCGCCTCGCCGATGGAACCTTCGCGGTCGGCTTCCGCAACGGATTTTTTGGCGTCGTTGATGGCCTTTGCGGCCGCTTCCTTACCGAGTGCCACGATGTAGCCGGATTCGTCGCTGATGTCGGTAACGTTTACGTTGATGAGCCTGAGGCCAATCTTTTTGAGTTCGGTCTCCACATTGCCGGATACAGCCTCAAGGAACTTGTCGCGGTCGGTGTTGATTTCCTCGATGTCCATCGTGGCAATTACAAGACGCAGCTGACCGAAGATGATGTCTTTCGCGAGCTCTTGAATCTCGGTGAGCTTCAGCCCGAGCAGGCGCTCCGCGGCGTTTTGCATCACACCGGCTTCGGTAGAAATACCCACCGTGAAGCGCGAGGGTACGTCGATGCGGATGTTCTGGCGCGAAAGCGCGCTCGTTAGATCCACACTGATGGAAAGCGGCGTTAAATCAAGGTATTCAAAGGCCTGAAAAATGGGCCAGATGAACGCCGCGCCGCCGTGGATGCAGCGTGCCGAGCGGGACGACCCATCCGGATTGGAGCCGACTTTACCGTAGATGACCATGATTTTGTCGGACGGACACTTTTTGTAGCGCGACAAGATGATAATCAGCGTGGTAATTACCACAAGCGCAATCACAAACACCAGAAAAATAGGATGATCCATGTTATACCTCCAACTTCACTTGTTCGATTTTTACATTTTCCGGTTCAACGATGAGCGTGTTTTCATCGATTACGGCAACCACCCTTACAAGCTCCCCTGTTTTAAGGCCTCGTGATGCGCGTGTAAAAGCGTCGCACTCCACAAAGCGCTCCTGTAAGGTAAGCGTTACCTTTCCGGTCCCCTTTTCCTTCGCCGGAATGGGTATGTAGACCTTTGCGGTTTTCCCCACCGCGTTTTTCAACTCGATGTTGCCGGACGACTGGAGCTTTGCCGCCATCCGAAACAGAAGCGCCACCGCATACAGCGCTGCCGTCCCTGCGGCAAGCGACAGCAATATGGTGATTACGGGGCTTGCCCCCGCACCGTCGAGCACTATACCCGTCCAGCCGCCCACCGAGAAAAACGCGACCAGCCCGCGCACGCTGAACAGCGCAAAACCATCGGACACTTCCATATGGTCATGCGCGACATCCACATGCGCATGGCCGAAATCCACCTCGTGATGACCGATGCCGAACAGTACCAGAACCGACTGGATGATCAACACGAGCGTTGCGGGTAGGGCAAAAAAACCGAATACCCGTTGCAGCATCGATAAGGATTCCCACCATTCCGTCATATTCCCCCTCCTCCCCTTTTATTTATGTCAACCGGAACGGGCTTAGCTGCTCCTAAAAAAGCCGCCGCCCGTACCCGCTAACGAAGCGTTGCAAGCATAACTTCGGCTTCCTTTTTGAGCTGGGCGCTTTTCATCGCCAAAAGAATGACCTTGAGCGCCTGATGCAGCCTTGCCGTTGCCCCGGGAATTTTCTCAATGTAATCGCCCGTGCAGGCCAAAATGGTTTGTTCAACATCCGCCTTCGATTCCGAGCCGCCGCACATAGAAAGGATGCGGCAAATATAATCGTAAAGGACGGATTCGGGCACGATGTCATCCGCGCGGTCGTATACGCTGCCGTTGATGTACCCAAGCAAAAACGCGATTTTTTCAAGCTGCAGCACGTCGCGCAGCATGTTGATGATGAGGATACGCGCCACCTGATCGATGTTGTAGCGCTTCCCCTCCGGTGGCGAAACCCAGCCACGCTTAACCCAGTTTTGAAGCGCAGGCGTATCGAGCCCTGTTAGCTCGCGCACCTGAGAGAGCATAAGCCCTGAGGTCACGGCAAAAATGCCGTTGAGAAACCCCTCTCCGCCGGGCCCTGAGCTTTTTTCGGTCGGTACGACCGTTCCGGGAATGTTCATTGCGCTTTCCATCCTTTTCCGCTTCTGTAAGTTAAAGATATCACAAGTTCGTCTGAATGTCAATAACATTCTTTTGATTACATAAAGTTTTCGTATGAGCTTTACAATGCAAAATGGCCTGCACAACTTCCCGTTTCATGTGTGCAGGCCAAGTCGTATTTTTTTGGAAGGAACAGAAAGCTAGGTGCGTCAGACGGCGCTCCGGTCCGCCGCGTCTTTCGTATAATACTGCGCTTGCGCAAACCACAGCGCCTTGTACATGCCGCTTTCCTCGCTTAAAAGCGCCTCATGCGTCCCCTTTTGCACCACAGTACCATCGTCGAACACGGCAATTTCGTCACAAAATCGGCAGGAGGACAGCCTGTGGCTGATGAAAATCGCCGTCTTATCGCAAATGATCTCATTGAGCTTGGTGTAAATTTCATATTCCGCCACGGGGTCGAGCGCGGCAGTTGGCTCATCCATGATGATAAACGGTGCGTCCTTATAAAGCGCGCGAGCGATGGCGATCTTCTGCCCTTCTCCGCCTGAAATTTCAATACCTTGCTCGTCAAAATCCTTATAGAGGCAAGTATCCACCCCCAAGGGCATTTCCTTAAGGCGCTCGTCAAACCCCGCCTTTTTCAGGCATTCTTCCACCCGCGCCTTGTCGGGATCGACCGAGGCCGATACGTTTTGACCAAGCGGAAACGCGAACAGCTTAAAATCCTGAAAAATCACAGAGAAAACGGAAAGATATTCCGCATAATCGTACTTTCGAATGTCGATGCCATTTAAAAGAATATCCCCTTCCGTAGGGTCGTAAAGGCGGCACAGAAGCTTGATAAAGGTGGTTTTTCCGCTGCCGTTTCGCCCCACCACCGCAAGGCGCTTACCCACGCGAAATTTCATGGATACATGGCGCAATGCCCACGTTTCGGCACCCGGATAGCGGAACGAAACATCCCGAAACTCGATTTCGTAGTTGCGGTCGGCACGCTTTTCCACCGTAAGGCTGCCCTGATACATGGTGTTTGAAATGTCCAGAAACTCATAGGTCGTACGGAGAAACGCCGCGTTGACGCGCATTTCACCGAGCGTTGAAAAAAGCGAAGCCACCCCGCCCGATAATAGCGTGATCGCGCCGACATACTGCGTTACCGCACCAATGCCAAAAGCTCCGCCCCATGCCTTGAGGCACACAAACACATAAACAAGGCCGGTAAACGCGTAGGAGATTGCCGAGGAAGCGGCGCCGTATAGCCCAATCGGCCCTCGCGCCAGCTTGGCGATGCCGCTCTTCACACCAAAGAGGTTATTGCTGAGAAAGTTTTTTTGGCACAAAATGTCCTGCCGGTAAACGCGGGTATCGAGCGCGCGCCGCCTGTCGCACGCCGCAAACCCGTAGAAGCCAAACTTACGGTTCCCCTCCTTCGCCTTATCCGCATACGAAGCCCAATAAAGGATGCCTGCGTTGTAAAGCGCCGGAACAAGAAACGCCACCGCAAGTAAAACGGCAGCGATCAGCGCTGCGGACAAGGGGCTGTTGAGTACCGTGAGCGGACCTGACGGAACACTTAAGGTAAACAGGGAAGCGGTGAGCGCAATGGAGCCCGCGATTTGGAAAATTGCCGTAAGGAGCGCTTCAAATTGGCGCATAGGCATTCTAACGCCCCAGCCGAACCACTGATCGTTTTGGCGGATTTGAGAGAGCAGCTCGTGCGTGCGGGGCGCGTCGAGCGCGCAAAAGTCCAAGGAGAGAAGCTTTTCGGAATAGAGCTTATCGTCCTTACTGAACCAGCCCGTGCGCTCATAGTTTTTCCACCGTTCGAGCGCGGCCTTGCCGAAAGACATTGCGGCGGTAATAAGAAGCGTTGCTAGCACCAACTGCAACAATGCCTCCGGGCGCCTAAGCGTGGCAAGCTCGTCGATGATTTTTGCGGAAAAGTATAGCCCCACATAGGGCAAAAGCGCACTCACAAGCGTATAGGTCGCTATGGAAAGAAACATGGCGGGACAAAGCTTCCACCACAGCTTGAACGTTCTTACGTTTAAATGAACCGCCTCGCGAACAGGCACCTTGGTGGATTCAGTTTTCTTCTTCATATGCCACACTCCCTTCTCGATAGTAGCGGCTTTGCAGCTCATAAAGCTTTGCGTACGCGCCGTTTGCACTTACAAGCGCATCGTGCGTGCCCTCTTCGGCAATTCGGCCGCCCTCCAAATACAGGATTCGGCTGCAAAAGCGGGTGGAGGCAAGCCGGTGAGAAATGAACACCGAGGTTTTCCCTTCTGAAAAAGCACTGTATTTTTGATAAAGGTCGCTTTCGGCAATGGGGTCAAGCGCGGCGGTCGGCTCGTCGAGCACCAAAAAGGGTGCGTCCTTATAAAGCGCTCTGGCAAGCATCAGCCGCTGAAGCTCACCGCCCGAAAACTCCGGCGCATCCTCATATACCTCGCGGCAAAGTTTGGTTGCAAGGCCCTCCGGCAGGCTTTTCGCCTTTTCCAAAAGCCCCGCATTTTCGAGGCATGTCTCAACGCGCCCCATATCTACGTTTTCCGCCGTTTGCGCCACGTTGACGGCAACCGTTTCCGCCAGCAGGAAAAATTCCTGAAACACCGCGGCAAAGTGTGCGTAATAATCGCGCCGATTGTAGGTTTTGATGCTTTTTCCGTCAAGCAGCACCTCGCCCTCCGTGGGGTCATAAAAGCCGCAGATGAGCTTAACGAGGGTTGTTTTCCCCGCGCCGTTGAGCCCCACCACCGCAACCTTCTCGCCCGGTCTGAGCACGAGGTTGATGTTTTTAAGGGTATCGCTCTTCGCGCCAGGATAGAGGAAGGAAACGTTTTTTAGCTCGATCGTACCGGGTGCGTTTCCGGTTCGTAAAAGCGGCTCGCCGCTTTCAAAAGCAAAGCGCTCCTCATAACCCAAGAATTCTCGCAGGCTTGAAAGCTCAAGGCTTTGTTTGTTGAGCGTGGAAAGCGAGGAAAGCACGCCCTGCGCCCAAGCGGAAAGCCCGCCGACCGCCGCAAAATACAACAGAAATTCAGGCGTGCTCAACCCCTTTTGCAGCACCAGCGAAATCAAATACGCGTAAGCAACGCCGTTTCTCAAAAGGGTAAGCACCACGTCCGCCGCGCTTGACCACAGGTACACGCGCTCGCCCCGCGCCTTAAACGCGCGGTAAAGCCGCAGCGTGCCGCCGTAAATATCCTCAAGCCAGCCGCGCATTCCAAAAATGCGAACGTCCTTCCCAAACGAGGCCATTCCTGCGCGCCTGCTCACATATTGCATTTTTTGCGCGTACGACGCCTCCTCTTCGCGGTGGTCATACACCCAGCGGTCGGCGCGCTTTCTGAAAAAATATCCCGCAAGCGCGGTCGCTAACGTAACAAGAAGGATCAGCGGATCAAGCGCTGTAAGGAGCACAAAATACAACAGCAGCCCGACAAAGTTTTTAACAACCTCCACAAGAGTGTCCCAAACCGCTTCGCCAGCCTCGGCATTTCCGTCCACCGTGCGATGCGCTCTTTCAAGCAGCTTCAAAAAGCCCTGTTCTTCCACGTTAGGGTAGGAGGTCAGCGCCACCTTGCCGTAAATTTTCGCCACGAGCTGGCAGCGCACATCCACACGCCCAAACAGCGTGTTTTGGCGGATGTAAGCGTCAAAAGCGCCAACAAGCGCCAGCGCCAGTGCAAAACTTAAAATGGTACCGAGCAGCACATTAAGCGGAGCAGCGGCCTCCAAGGTTTTGAGCACTTGCGGCGCAAAAAAAAGGCCCAACACCTGTGTTGCAACGCCGAGCACCACCTGTGCGAGACACAAAAAGAGCACGCTCTTTTGCCTATGCCACGCAAGCCCTACCATGTAGGCGGAATTGCTCACCATGCCATACTTCGGCTTTGACCGATTTTGTTTTTTTATTTTTACAGCTTCCATACCAACCACCCTTTCCACGCCATTTTACCGTTTCTTTTGGGGCGGCGGCACATTTTGGTGATGAATTGCCGCAACTGGGTGACGAAACGCTACTGCGGCAAAAGAAGCTCGGTTGTAAACGCCCCATCCTCACTGTTGCGGCTCAAGTACCCGCCGTAACGCTCCACAATGTTGTCGATGCGCATAAGCCCAAACCCGTGCCCATCCCCCTTCGTGGTGTGGAAGCGCCCGTTTTGCTTTTGCCTTTTTTTCGCCGCAGTCGCGTTGGTGACGGATATGTAAAGTTGGGTATTTTTCATATCCATATAGATGCGGATAAACCGCTGCTCTTCAGGCAAGGCAAGGCTCGCCTCGATGGCGTTTTCAAACAGGTTGCCGATCACTGCGCAAAGATCAAGCTCCGAAACCTTGAGCGCAACGGGGATATGCGCATCGGCAATTACACAGATGTGCTTTGCGCGCGCGAGGGAAATTTTGCTGTTCAAAATAGCGTCCGCCATTCTGTTCCCCGTTTTGATGGCCGTATCCACCGTTTTCAAATCCGTATCCAGCTCGTCAAGGTAGCGGCGTAGCGCCTCCACATCGTTTTGCGCCGCATAGCTTTTCATGGCCTGTATGTGATTGCGGTAATCGTGCCGCCAGCCTCGCATCTGGTTGTACATGTTTTCAACTTCAGAATAGTGGGTTTTGATCAGGTCGTTCTGATAAGCCGCAATGCGCTTGTCGACCCATTTGGAAAAAAGGCTCATACTTCCCCCCTAGAAATGGCGGATCATGGCGCGGTTGAGCGCCTCGTACATTCCGCGCGGAAGCGGTATTGCCGTGTCGTCCGACAGGTGAACCTCTGTTTTTGTGATTTTTCGAATGTAGGAAAGGTTCACAACAAACGACCTGCCCGTGCGGAAAAAGCCGTTGTCCAATTCCTTTTCAAGCTCGCCAAGCGTCTTTTTCAGCACGTACTCTTGCCCCGCATGGATGGTAACATAATTTTGCCGCACTTCAAAATAGCGGATTTCGCGAAGCGGAATCCGCACGGCCTCCCCGTGCGCATCAAAAAACAGCGCGCGTTCGCTCCTTATAAGCCTTTGTACGGCGCGGTCGAGCACCGCCATCAGCTTTTCTTCGGAAACGGGTTTCACCAAATAATGCAATGCCTCCACGTCGTACCCGTCCGAGATGTAGTCCGAATACCCCGTAACAAAAACAATCTGAAGCTCCTTGTTTTCCCGGCGCACGGTTTTTGCAAGCTCCACACCGCTCATCTTCCCCATTTCCACGTCAAGAAGCAGGATGTGCCAAAGCTTATCTTCCGCATAAGCGAACAAAAATGCCTCCGCGGAAGGAAAGGTTTTCAGTTCAACCGCGACGTTTGATTTTTGCGCCCATGTTTCCACGATGCCGCAAAGGTAGTTTGCGTCCGCTCTCACGTCATCGCAAATTGCAATGCGATACTTCATGCCGCTTCCCCCACGATCGTATTCCTCACCCGCCAAAAAGCGGATTCACCTTCATTGAAACAGGCTACAGCGGCTTTCGTCAAGCGTCACTTTACGTTCCCTCGGACGCTTTCGATACGACAATCCCCGAACACAAGAGAAAGCCCCGGCAAATGCCGAGGCTTTCCGATGCCGCTTACGAGGCGGTTTCTTAGAGCTTGAAGATCGCAAGCGCGATGAAGTAGACCACGAACAGGATCGCAAACACGTAAAGAAGCGGGTGCACTTCCTTGCCTTTGCCCTTGCAGAGCTTGGCGATCACATAGAAGATGAAGCCGGCCGCGATACCGTTTGAAATGCTGTAGGAGAAAGCCATGAACAAAAGCGTCATAAACGCGGGAAGCGCCTCTTCAAAGTCGTTCCATTCAATTTCCTTGAGGGAATCGGCCATGAGCACGCCCACGATGATGAGGGCGGGCGCGGTGGCGGCGCTCGAAACAATGCCCGCGATGGGTGTAAGGAACAGGCACAGCGCAAACATGATGGCCGTTACGATGGAAGTGAGGCCAGTTCTACCGCCCACACCGATGCCTGCGGCGGATTCCACATAGGTGGTGGTGTTGCTGGTACCGGCCAAAGAGCCGATGGAGGTCGCGATGGAGTCGGCAAATAGAGCCTTATCCATTCTGGATTTGAAGCCCTTGCCGGAGAACAGAGCGGCTTCGTCCTTTGCGTCGAAGATGCCCGCCTTGCGACCGGTGCCGATGAAGGTACCGATGGTATCGAACGTATCGGTGAGCGAGAAAGCGAAAATGGTGACGATCACGACGACGATTTTGGTTGGGTCGTTGAACAGGCCATCAAAGTTGAGTTTGAACGCGGTTTCCGTAATATCAGAAACTTTCCACACTTCGCTCGCGCCAAGCTGCGTAATGCCAAGCGGGATACCGATGAGGGTCGTCGCCACGATGCCAATGAGGATCGCACCCTTCACGTTGAGGAGCATAAGCACTGCCGTAACGGCAAGACCGATGATCGTGAGAAGCGCCTCGTTTGACTTGAGGTTGATGGCCGGAACGCCTGCGCCAAAGTTAACGATGCCCACATTAAGAAGGCCGATGTAGGCAATGAACAGACCAATGCCTGCGCCGATTGCGAGCTGAAGCGTACGTGGAATGGCCTTGATGATGGACTTTCTGACCTTGGTGATGGTAATGATGATGTTGATGACACCGCAGATGAACACCATCGCCAACGCCTGTTTCCACGTAAAGCCGAGGCCAAAGCAAACCGTGTAAGTAAAGAACGCGTTGAGCCCCATCCCCGGTGCAAGCGCGTAAGGAACGTTTGCAAACAGACCCATGATAACGGTGCCGACAAAGGTTGCGATGATGGTGGCAACGAATACACCCGCTTGGTTCATCCCTGCCTCACCCAATATAGCCGGATTGACGAAGATGATGTACGCCATGGTGAAGAATGTGGTGATGCCCGCAACGATTTCCGTGCGCACGTTGGTGCCGTGTTCTTTCAGCTTGAACATAGTACTCCTCCCATTTTTTTCGTTTTTTGAGGTAACCCGTGACGAATCAAACCGAATACCAATTAAAATAAAATTCCGAAACTCCTCCGGTTCGATTACAGATTCATTCTATCGATTTATGAACACTATGTCAACATTCGTTAATTTTATACTCGTATCCACACAGCTTATTATTCTCTCCAAATCCCAGTGTTTTAAGCAGTTCTTTGCTTTTTCGACAAAACTTTTATCACTCGCACGAACACATTTTCGACACAATTGATTTAGGTTGCACACATACAACAAGGGGCAGCCGGTTTTCCCGGCCGCCCTAGAGCGTCAAAAAGTGATTGCGCCACTTTTTCGGAGATTTACAGGAACGCCCTGTGCCTACTGCACGGTCGCTCGGTCGTTGATGAGATGAAGCCTTGCGCCGCAAGGCTTTACGCCGCCACCGCCGGCGGCAGTTGACCCCCCCCCGTTTGCTGAGGCCCCCGAAGCCCCAAGGAGTTTTAACACACTCGGGCGGCCCGAAGAACCGGCCGCCCGTTAAGTTCCGTTATGTAAGTACGAATTTACGCTTTCTTCTTGCCGATGCTCAAAATGAGGTTGAGCACGATTCCGAACGCCGCCGCGGTGGCGATGGCGGGCAGGTTCGCGCCGAACGCGGGGATCATGCCGCCCGCGAAAGCATAGGTGCCACCAAGGCCGATCACGAGGATGGTAGCGATTACGGCAAGGTTACGCGCGTCAAACATATCGACCTTGCGGTTGATCATGATGGCGATGCCCTGCGCGCCGATGACGCCAAACAGGTAAATGCACGCGCCGTTGATGACCGGCGAGGGGATGGAGTACACTGCCGCCGCAACCGGACGCACGAAGGAGATCAAAATCGCGAGAATCGCCGCCGCACCGAGCACCCAAACCGAGAAGTTACGGGTAATCGCCATGGTGGAAAGGTTTTCGCCGTAGTTGGTGCCCGCCGGGCCGCCAAAGACAGAGGCCACGATGTCGCCGATGCCGTCGCCGATGAGGTTCGAGCCGAGGCGGTTCGAAATATCGTACTTGGGCTTGCCTTTCTTGGCCGCGAGGTCATTCACATAAATGTCAAGCTGGAACAGGTGCGCTGTGGATTCCGGTATGGTGGCGATTGCAATCGGCATAATGGCAAGCACCGCGGGCCAGCTGACGGTAGGAAGTGTGAATTGTGGAACCTGAATGATGGTGCCTTCCGTAATGGCCTTAAAGTCCACAAGCCCGAGCGGGATGCTGACGACATAGCCCACTACGATGCCCAATAGAATGGGGAGCTGCCCCCATACGCCCTTGAGGTACACAGAGAACAAGATGGTCGCAAGAAGCGTTACGAGCGCGGCAATCCATGCGTTTGCGTCGCCCGCTACGCCGGTTATGGGGTTGGTGGCGGCGCTCATCATGGCCGTACCTGCAAGCGACAGGCCGATGACGATGGCGATGCTGCCCGTTACCGAGGGCGGCAACACCTTTTCAATGCTTTCAAGGCCGAAACGGCTTACGATTGCACCGGCGGCGATGGAAACAAGACCGGAGCAGATGATGCCGAACTGCGCCTGCGAGATAAGCTCCGGTGCGGCGGGCACGCCGTAAGTGGCTTGGGTGATGCCGACGATGGCGGCGATGTAGGAGAAGCTGGAACCGTAGTAAAGAGGGATTCTGCCACGGGTTACGAGGATGAAGCAGAGGGTCGCAAAGCCGCTTGCGAAAATGGTGGTGGCCACGTCGAAGCCTGTGAGGAGCGCAACCGTTACCGTTGCGGGGAACATAACGAGAATCTGCTGCAGCGCAAACAGAATCAATTTCCCAAACGGCGGCCGCTCATCCGGCAGGTACCCTGTTACTTTTTTGACTTCCATGTGTTGTTTCTCCTTTCATCTTTGGAACTACCAAGAAAGTAAAAAAACAGCACGCCCTTTTAATGACGTGCCGTTGCAAACAATGAAGAAATAAAAATCCTTTTAAAAACAAAGCCGGCAGTAAAATGAAACGAAGAAGGTATTTTGAACACCATGTTTTCGCCCTTCGCATTTCGCATGTTTTTCACCTGCCGCATTTTTTCTGCTAATTGTACCATAGCTTTATGGGTTACACAATATGTTCCTTTAAGAAACTTTTTGTCATATTTTTTGTGTTTTTCGTATTCTTGTTCCGGCAAAACATCTTAAATCCCCACCGTGGCTTTTCTATGCGCCGAGCCCACTCTCTCTCGCGTAATGAAACACAAACTGCTGAAGGATACCGCTTACGGGCCCCAGCTTTTCGATCGCGCCTTCAAGTTCGCGCTTTGTCGGCTCTTCCCCATCGAAAAAAAGCTCGCGGACAGCACGTTTCATCCACACGTCCATCGGAAAGGCGTTTGCATGCCCCAAAGAAAACAGAAGCACGCAGTCCGCCACTTTTGCACCCACACCCGGGAAGGTGCAAAGCTCTTTTCGCGCCTCTGTAAGCGGCAGGTTTCGGAGCGCCGCGAGGTCGTAGCCGTCGGCCACTTTTTTTGCGCTTTGCTTAATGAACGGTGCTCGGTAGCCCGCACCGAGTTCGCGAAGCGTTTCTTCCGGAAGATCTGCAAGCGCCTGCGGTGTCGGAAAACGGAGGTAGGTATAAACATCGTCCATCACGAGCTCACCTGCTGATTCACACAAACCCGCTACGATTTTTTGGATGCGCTTTACGTTGTTGTTGGCGGAGATGATGAAAGAGATAAGCGTTTCAAAGGGGTCTTGGTTAAAAATCCGTATGCCGGATGCACTACTTAGGCATGCGCGAAGCCGTTCGTCACGTTCAAGTTGAAGTTCGATCAAGCCGTAATCCCGTTCCATATCAAAGTAGCGCACAAATTGGGGAATTTCCTCCTTCGCGCAGGGAAACACCTTGAGAGAATTCCCATTCTGCGTAAGCCGCACGCCGCGCCCGTTCACCACGCCGAAATAGCCACCCCCCTCTTCTTGGAAGCGGAACGCCTGCCCGCACGCGCAGGAACGCTTGAGGTTAAACGGCGAGGAAGGCGTTAAGGTAAGACAGCCGAATTCATGCGATACCTGAAGCATACAATCTCCTTTTAAATTTCTTAAAAAAACCCGTTCCTTGACGGAACGGGTTTGATTTTTTGAAAACAGCTTAGTTAGCCGCAGCTTCTTCAGCGTAAACGCTGACCTGCCTGCGGTTGTGATGCTTGATTTCAAAGCGAACCACGCCGTCGATTTTAGCAAAAAGCGTATCATCCTTCCCGATGCCAACGTTAAGGCCGGGATGGAAATGCGTACCGCGCTGCCTCACGAGGATGTTGCCGGCGAGCACGAACTGACCGTCCGCGCGCTTGGGCCCAAGACGCTTGGACTCGCTGTCACGGCCGTTGCGGGAGCTGCCTACGCCCTTTTTGTGTGCGAACAGCTGCAGATTGATGTGCATCATTGTGCGAAACCTCCTTTTCTACCAGCTTGAGGTATGTTCCGTAAGTATCGGCGATGGAGCCAAGCCCCAATCGCAGCGTTTGAAATAGTATTTGCGCTTCCCGGCGGCTGTTTTCATCAAGGCCGCTCTCCAACATAAAGTAGAGATGCGCTCGTTTGATTTCGACCGCGGACGGAAGCTTTAAAACCTCGGTCAAGCCAATTACTGCGGTTTGCGTGAGTGCGGATACAGCGCTGCATACGATGTCGGAGCCTTCCTCGGCATAACCCGTATGCCCCGTAACCTTAAAGCCCACAAATTCCCCGCCGCTTACATAAAACCTGACCGTCGTCATATGCGTTACCCGATGGCGTTGATTTTAACCTTGGTATACGGCTGACGATGACCCTGCTTTTTACGGAAATTCTTCTTGGGCTTATACTTGAATACGACGACCTTTTTGCCCTTGCCATGCTCAAGCACTTCAGCCTTTGCCTTCACGCCTTCGACGACGGGCGTACCAACTACGACCTTTTCGCCGCCAAGCATCAAAACCTCAAAAGAAACTTCAGCACCGATTTCGGCTTCCAGTTTCTCGACGAGAATTTCGTCACCTGCCTCGACCTTGTACTGCTTGCCTCCCGTACGGATGATAGCGTACATGTCCTGCACCTCCTGTTACCAGTCTCGCCTGCGCAACGGCGGCGTAAAACCGCACTTTAAAAAGCCGTCGCAGAGCGGCTCACCAAAGCATTTTAGCATTTCACAGCCGTGCTGTCAACGAAGAACTTGCCAAAATGCGGGCTTTTTTTGAATGCGCGCGGATGGTATGCGCTTCTTGCAGCACCCTAATCCATGCGCCGCGCGGTATTTAAATCATCCTACATGAAGCGCGCACCGTTTGCAATACTTTTCCGCGTTTTACGCATCGGATAAAATTCCCTTTTTTTAGGTGGTTGACATGTCGCCGTCATCGTGTTACTCTAAAACGCAAATTTAGAACAATGGTAGAGGTGCGAATTCCAAGAGTACCTTCCGGCAATAGGCCAGGCGCCGCCGGAAGCGAAAGGGGCCTTCGCCGAAGCGTTCGTTCCCGCCTGTGGGGATGAACGCTGGGCCGCAGCAGAACATGGTGCGGACTGTCACCTTTTTCAGGTGGAGCGCTATCGTTGGTTTCAGGCGGAGTTTTGCGCGCGGCACGTTTTTGTGCTTTTCTGCGCGTTGCCGTTTGTGGCCATGGGCTTTCACCTTAAGGCAGGGTGAAAGCCCATGGCCTTTCTGTTTAATCAACGGAGCTCTCGCCCACAAGGCTTGAGATAAATTTTACCAAAAGGAGCGTTTCTCATGAAAAGGCTGTTTCTCGTTTTGCTCGCGTATGCGGTTGCTGCACTGAGTCTTGGCGGCTGCGCCGCGCCTGCTCAAACCGGCGTGGAGGATGGTATTTTGACCATCGCTATGGAATGCGCCTACGCACCGTACAACTGGAGCCAAGCAACCGACGCAAACGGCGCCGTGCCAATCAAGGATTCCGCTGAATTCGTAAACGGCTACGACGTATTGGTAGCAAAAAAGATTTGTGAGGCAAACGGCTGGGCACTTGAAATTGTAAGGCTAGACTGGGACTCCCTCGTTCCAGCCGTGCAGACAGGGCAGGTAGACGCGGTGATTGCTGGCCAATCTATGACGGCGGAGCGCATGGAGCAGGTGGATTTTGCAGGTCCTTACCTTTACGCGAGCATCGTATGCCTTACCCTTAAGGACAGCCCCTATGCTTCCGCAAGCGGCATTTCAGCGCTTTCGGGCGGTTCCTGCACGTCTCAGCTCGGCACCATTTGGTACGATACCTGTCTGTCGCAAATCAACGGCGCGGTGATCAAAGAGGCAAAGGAATCAGCCCCTGCTATGCTCATGGCACTCATTTCCGGCGATGTAGATTTTATTTGTACCGATATGCCCACCGCACAGGCGGCGCTTATCGTTTACCCGGAAATGACGCTTTTGAACTTTTCGGGCAGCGGGGATGATTTTTTGGTGGACGAAGGCGATGTGAACATCGGCATTTCGGTGAAAAAGGGTAATACTGCACTCAAAAACTCCATTGACGAAGTTCTTTCCGGCTATACGGCAAACGACTTTAACGAACTGATGGCGCAAGCCATTGTTATTCAGCCCGTTTCTAATGGATAAGCATAAAAAGGAGAACCTACATGGAAATGCTCGCCTGCTTTGGACAGGATATCACAAGGCTTTGGAGGGAATACGGCCAAAGCTACCTTGCTGGCATGCAAAACACATTTTTGCTGGCCGTTTTGTGTACAGCGGTTGGGTGCCTGATCGGACTAGGCTGCGGCATCCTTCAAACCATCCCTTATCCGCAAAGCGGCCGCCTGCTTGGGCGGGCGCCGCTTTGGCTGTTGAAAGCGCTTATACGCGTTTATGTGGAGCTTTTCAGGGGAACCCCCATGATTCTGCAGGCAGTGTTCCTCTACTTCGCCCTCCCCTATTTCACGGATAACGCGCTTCGCTTCGGCAGCGTATGGGGCGCCGCGTTTTTTGTGGTTTCCGTCAACACAGGCGCTTATATGGCGGAAACCGTGCGCGGGGGCATCCTTTCGCTTGACCCCGGACAAATGGAGGGTGCAAAAGCCATCGGCATGACGCACAGCCAAACGATGCTCCACATCATATTGCCGCAGGCGCTTCGCAACATCCTGCCTCAGATAAGCAACAACCTGATCATCAACATCAAGGATACCTCTGTTATGTTCATCATCGGCTTTACCGACCTTTTCGCGGTACACAAAGCCGTAGCGGGCGCAACCTACCTCTACTTCCCGTCCGCCGTCATAGAAATGGGCGGTTACCTCATCATGACGGTCGTATGCTCGGTGCTTCTCCGGCTGCTCGAGGGCAGAATTGACAGCCCCGCAAGCTATGACCTCGCCACGACCGATACCCTTCTGCACACAAGCGGCATGTATATCTTCCGCAAAAAGAAGCATTCGCGCCTTTACAAACCCAAGAAAGGAGGCGCCGCGGTATGAACACAACAATTCTGGAAGTAAAAAACCTCTGCAAGGCATTTGGTGCAAACGAGGTGCTAAAGGGCATCGATCTAAGCGTCAAAGAAAAGGATGTGATCAGCATCATCGGCGCGTCGGGCTCGGGAAAATCCACCTTGTTAAGGTGCATCAGCCTACTGGAAACGCCAAGCGGCGGCTCGATTTTGTTCCATGGAAAAAACGTGCTCGGCAAGGGTATGAATCTCACTGCCTACCACGCGCGCGTGGGAATGGTGTTCCAGTCCTTCAACCTGTTTGATAACCTCGACGTACTTCAAAACTGCGTGATTGGTCAGCGAAAGGTTCTTAAAAAAAGCAGGGAGGACGCAGAAAAAACCGCCCTTCTTCGCCTTGAGCAGGTAGGCATGGCTCCCTACATCAAGGCAAAGCCGCGTCAGCTTTCAGGCGGCATGAAGCAGCGCGTTGCGATTGCCCGTGCACTTTGCATGAAACCCGATCTTTTGCTGTTTGACGAACCCACCTCCGCGCTCGACCCGCAGATGGTGGGCGAGGTGCTTTGCGTGATGCGCGAGCTTGCGCTTAACGGCACGACGATGCTCGTCGTGACCCATGAAATGGCGTTTGCGCGTGAGGTTTCCAACCGCGTCGTATTCATGAACAATGGCGTGATTTGGGAAGATGGCACGCCAGAGAAGCTCTTTTGTGCTCCGACGCGCGAGGAAACGCAAACGTTTCTTCGCGGCTTCGTGCAGGCACGCGCGCAATAAAGCGCATAGAAAGCCTTGTTTTTTTAACCGTTCGCCGCAAACTCATTTTTTTGTTTATAATAATATAATGAAAGACAAGCATTAAAAAATGTGATCGGCGGTGTTGTGAAATGAAGCTTACGGTTTTAGGAAAATACGGCCCCTTCCCCGCGCCGGGTGGCGCATGCTCCGGCTATCTTTTGGAGAGTGACGGCATTTCTCTGGTGATTGATTTTGGCAGCGGCACCCTCGCAAGGCTCTTGAGTCTCAAGCCCACGCTCGATATAAGCGCGATTCTCTTGTCGCATCTGCACAGCGACCATATTTCCGATATGTTCGTGCTGCGCTACGCGCTCCAGCAGCTCGAGGCGCGCGGCATGCGAAAAACCTCGCTCGTATCCGTCGCCATGCCCAACGAGCCTACGGTGGAATTCAACGCACTTTCCGCCTCCGGGGTTTATGACATCCACCAGATTTACGACGGCATGCGGCTACGCTTTGACGACATGCTCATTGCCTTCCACCGCTCGCTTCACCCGGTGCCCACCTACAGCATTGAAATTTCTCACCACGGAAAGCGCTTTGTTTATACAGGTGACACAGGGTACCGCGAGGAGCTCTTGGAGGTTTGCCGCGACGCGGACTTTTTGCTTGCGGACACCGGTTTTTTGAACGCCGATAAGGTTTCGCGCACCGCCGCGCACCTTACCGCAGGCGAGGCCGGCACCCTCGCAAAAGAGTGTGGCGTAAAGCAGCTTGTTTGTACCCACATTTGGCCGGGCTATGCCGACGAACAAGTGCTTCGTGAGGTGCAGGAAACGTTCCCTTCAGCTCAAGTCGCACGAGAGGGCGAGGTTTACGAAGTTTAAGCGAAAGCAACCTTTGCTCGATCAAACCATTCTCGATCGGCAAAACCTTCTATCATACCGATTTTCTCACAAAAACCATGGTGCCCGCACACCCAAAAGGTATGTGCGGGCTTTTTATGTTGCATCAAGGCTTTGTTTTTCCATAAAATGGAATACACTCTTATATTTTTAACAAAAAGTACGATATTATGAGTTGATTGTATACATGTAGACTGTATCGACGAAAGGCGCTGCTATGGAGCTGATACAAAGCATACTTCTGGTCGCCTCGCTGCTTCTGCTTGGCTATATCGCCATATTTACGCTGTTCAGAACCAGAATTCCCGGGGCTTCGGAGCTTTTCTTAATGGTCATAGCAACCATTGTATGGACGTTTGGCTCTCTTATGGAATTGCTTGTTACTGCATACGATGATTTGGTG
Source organism: Bacillota bacterium (assembly GCA_023416895.1). Lineage (GTDB taxonomy): Bacteria > Bacillota > Clostridia > Christensenellales > CAG-138 > UBA7707. The sequence continues at coordinate 17,531 of JAEZGQ010000008.1, forward strand.
TTTTGGCGAAACATTCAGCAGATCGGTGTATTTTTAACGCCGTTGAGCACGCTCTTGTTCAGCGTTGCATATACCATGAACCGCCCAATCCGTTATTTCTCCTATTTTGCCGCCGTTGTAGAAGCGGTTGCGGTGATCCTTATTTTTACGGATTCCAGCCATCATCTCATGCGAGCAAGCATAGAGCTTGTGCATACCGCCACCTATGGTAGCGAAATCGTGGTGCATTCCACACCGCTTGGCACACTGCTTGTAGGGTTCAACTTCTTGCTCGCACCGCTTTCAGTGCTTCTTCTTGCGCTTTTTGCGCGCAAAGTTACACCAAACCTTCGCAAGCAGCTCTGGCTGATCATAGCAAGCATCCTGTTTGTGTTTGCGGCCTCGCTTCTCAAATCCGTTCTTCTTGAGCGCCTCGGCATTTACGTGCAGATGTCGGTTTTAAACGCGCCAAGCGTTGCGCTGTTTTGCTATGCGCTGTTTCGCCATGAATTTTTGTACCTTTCGCCCGTTGCGCGCAACAAGGTATTCGACGTAATCGACCAAGGCATTGTGGTAACGGACAAAAACGGCACCATCGTTGACTTCAACGGGAAAGCTTCTCAGCTGTTCGAGACCCTTTCCCCGGAGCGCGCACTCAAAGCCGGAACAGATGCAGGCAAATTGATCGCTCGACTGAACAACTTAGGGCCAGCTAGGCCCACGCTCGATTTCGGCGGGGAATTTCAAAAGGCAAGCGGAGATGGGTACGTTTCCATTTCACAGCATGTTTTGGAAGACAAAAAATCTTTTCCGCTCGGCTACGTGCTGGTGCTGACGGACATCACCGCCCAGAAGGAGTACGAGCAGCACCTCAAGAAGCGTGCCGAGCTCGACCATTTGACCGGCGTGTACAACCGCGAGGGGCTGTGCCGGGCGTTTCCCGCACTGTATCAAAAAATACGCAAGGACGACGCCGCTTTTTCGTTGATGATGTTGGACATTGACCATTTCAAGGGAATCAACGACTTGTACGGTCACTTGGGCGGTGACCGGGTTTTAGAACATTTGGCCCAAACCGCCCGCAGTGTGCTGCACGGTGAAGTGATTCTTGCGCGGCTGGGCGGCGATGAATTCCTTGCCATACTCCCCAACACGCGCTGCAACGAAGCGCTCCAGGCCGCCGAGCGCCTACGTCGCAAGGTTGAAAAAGAACGCATCCTTTATGAGGAACACCACATTTTATATACCGTTAGCATTGGGGTTGCAGGGCGTCCCTCGTCGGGACGCTGCCTTGGAGACCTTGTGCGAAGCGCCGACATTGCACTTTACCGCGCGAAGGCCGACGGCGGCAACACCGCATCGCTGCATTTCACCGAGCAGCCCGCAAGCTGATTTTAAAGCACATAACAGGAGCGCCGCTAAGTATGCAGCGCTCCTGTTGCGTTTACAAAAGCTGTTTTTAAAGCGTTTCACGTGCGGCACACGAAGTTAGACGCTACGCTCACGGCAAAAATCACTTTGAGAACAAGGAATACGGCAAAAAAGCCCTGGGGTTTTCCGGGTGCTCTCCGAGCATTTTTTCCATCCAAATCATGTCATACCATGTGCCGAATTTATAGCCGCAGCTTGTAAAATGGCCGATCTTTTGATAGCCCATGCGCGCGTGGAACGCTTCGCTCGCATTGCTCAAACGGTCGTCCTCGCTTTTTGCGTATGCGATGCAAGCATAAAGGTTTTGCACGTTTTGTCGTTTCAATATGTCTTCAAGCGCACCGTAAAGCACGCGTCCAATCCCCTTTTGGCGTTCCTCCATGCGCAAATAAATGCTTGTTTGTACCGACCAGTCGTAAGCCGCGCGGTTTTTGAAGGCCGCGGCATATGCGTAACCGAGCGTTCTCCCTTCATACTGCGCAACAAGAAAAGGGTAAGTTTCAAGCGTTTCTATGATGCGCCGCGCAAACTCCCCTTCCGATGGCACTTCATATTCAAAGGTAATGGCCGTATCCGTCACATAGGGTGCGTAAATCTCCAATAGATCGCGCGCATCCTGTGCCGTTGCCGTGCGAAGAAAAAGGCCTTCCACCGCCGCCGTCCTCCGATTTTCCTTTTTCTCGTATTATAGCACAAATTGAAGGAGTGCCGCTTTTAAAAACGTCAGAATCACGCACGTCTTCAGGAGCTGCCGCCACGGAGCATACGCCGGTGCGCAAGCCTTGCACCGCAAGGCTTTCTTCTTAAGAAGAGCCACCCGGATGAAACGTGGCACTCAAAGGAAGACGTTTGGGGAACTTGGCCTGCGGGCCTTCGAAGGCGGTTCCTGCAATTTTCAAAAAGCGACGCAAGGTACTCTTTTGATACGCAAAGGCGGCTGACCATCGGTCAGCCGCCTTGTTGCTGTTCAAGTTTCCGTTTTTCGTTACGGAATGTAGTAGTACGGCAGTTCAAACTGGACGTATGGCCAGTTGCTTACGAGGGTTCTGAAAAGATTGACCTTGTTTTGATCCAAGTTCTGAATTTGCACCACGATGGCGTCGCGCGAGGCGTCATATCCCCACCCCACGATCGGAAGCTGCGACTTCTGCCAACTCGACAGGTTTTGATAAATCGCCACAAGCTGCGAGATCATGTAATTTACATAGGTTATGTTTACGCCCGTGGGCATGCCTGAGTTTACAAGGCGGAAAACGCCGGGGTTTTTGAGGATGCTCTTGAGATCGGAAGCGACCTTGTTGAGGTTCGCGCCGTTGGCGACACGAATACAGGGTACACCGTCGCCGTCAAGAAAGCGCCCGAGGTAGATGTTCTGGTTGGTAGTAAAGTAGCCGGACTGCTCAAGCTTTTTGAAAAACTCGTTGTTTGCAGTACCAAAGCTATAATCCTGGTAGGTTGGTATACCGGGATAAACAGGATACGTTCCGGGCCACGACGAGTTGGGGTACCCGGGAGTCACCACAGGAAGCGTCGAAGGCACGGCGGAAAGCGTGAAATACTTTTTGTAAACATAGCCGGTTTGCGCACCCCACTGGATCATGTACCAGTTGCCGGACGACCCAAGAAGCGCCGCGGACTGGCCAAGAGCGATCGCGCCGAGCTTGGCGTATTTTGTGGAGGGGCCTGTACGCACGTTGACGTTGGTTTGCGCAATCACATACGAGGTTCCCGTAACCGGCTGCGGGTTTGTTACAACAGGCTGCGCGGCGGCAAAATATTTGCCATAGGAATAACCCGTTTGGCCATTGAAGCTCACAAGGTACCAGTTACCGCTCTGTCCAAGGTACTGCACCGCGTCCCCTGCTTTCAAGCTGCCCACAATCGCGTACTGCGTGGAAGGGCCATAGCGGACATTGAGCGAGCGGGTAGCATACAACGTGGTATTCTGCGTGGTGTAATACTGCTCGGCTGCCGCAACAGGCACAATGCTGAACAGTAGGACAAATACGGCAACAAGCGCTACAAAACGTTTCATGAAAAATTACCTCCCGTTTGATAGAATTGACAAACGCATTGCAAAACTAGTTTCTCCCCAAAACACGGGCGTCATGCGCTAACAAAGGAGCGCAGACATGGCTTCTTTTTCCATTATAATATAAAACTGGCAAAACCACATGAACAATATGTTAATTCGTTAACATTTGTGTTTTTCAAATTACTTTTCACAGAAAGTTTGTCGAGGTTCTATATGGATGGCAAAACCGTGATAAAATACAGTGCAACCGTGGAGCGGGCAAAAAAGCCGCCCCGGCGCGTTGCCCGAGGCGGCTTTTCTGTTTTTAAGCTTAGTTGAGCGCTTTTTTGAGCGCCTCAACAAACAGCGGCAAATCGTCGGTGATTACGGAATGGCCCGCGTTTTCAAAGGTGATAAGCTCGCTTCCCGGAATAAGCGCGTGCGTAGCCTGTCCCCACGCAAGCGGCACCACCATATCTTTTTCTCCATGGAAAATCACCACGGGGCATTTCACGGCTTTGAGCCTGCCACTTCCCGGCGCGGAGCCGGTAGGTGCGTCCGTCATGTTGAAGTTCAAAAGCGAATAGTCGATGTCCACAAGATTTTTCTGCTTGAGCATGGCGGTAAGGTACTCCTCATAATCCTCCGCGCCCGGCTGTACCATGTTGTAGATGACCGCATTCCAAATGGAACGCATGATCTCGCGGTTGTTCGTCGCGTACGCGAGCAGAACGGGGGCTACCTGCACGGGGTCGGCTGCGATCTCTTCCTTTGTTTTTAGAAGCTGTGTCAAAATCGGCTGGCCGTTTTCGTCTTTTTTGAAAATCGGGTAGCCCGTAGGCGGTACCGAGTCCAAAAGGATGGCCTTTTCCACGCGGTTCGGCATATCCGCCGCCATTTCAAGCGCCACGCCGCCGCCCGTGGACCAGCCGACCACGGAAAACTTTTCGAGCCCGACAGCGTCCGCAAACTGTTCGAGATCCTCTGCAAGTTCGCGCAGCGAGTCGAACCGTTTCAAGTAGGTGCTGTCGCCAAAGCCGCGCATATCGGGTGCGACAAGGCGGTACTCACCTTCGAGCGCCTCCATCACCGTTTGCCAATGCACCGACGACGACATGTTGCCATGCACCAGAAGTACGGTTTTGGCGCCGCTGCCCGCTTCGCGGTAAGCGAGGGTTTCCCCGTTTTTGAGCGTTACGGTTTTGACCGGATACTGTTTCATAAGCACATCCTCCTTTTTATTGTTTAACCGTTTCGGTTTCCCTTCAGTATATCACTAGGTGGCGCAAACGACCGCATTTTGTGCAGCCGCCTCTTAAAAAAGTCATTGTAGCTCTTCGACGACCGCCGAAGCAAGCTCAAAAAGCTTATCCGTGGGAATGGAGTGCCCCGCGTTTTCAAAGGTAACAAGCTTGGAGCGGATGAAGTACCGCTTGTTCATGCGAAGCGCCCAATCGTAAAGCGCAAGCCTATCCTCCCTGCCGTGAAACATCACCACCGGGCAGCGGATAAAGTCGATCCGCCCGCTTCCCGGGCACACAAGAGAAGGCTCATGCGTGATGTTGAAGGTGTTGAGGGCGTAACGTGTATCCACCATATTTCTCTGCTTGAGCATGGCAGTCACGTATTCCTCATAATCCTCCTCTGGCGGCATGTTGATGTCGTAAATGGCGCTGTTCCACACCTTTTGCATATGTGCGCGATCCTGCATGAGGTAGGCATAAATTAGCGGGATGATCTGTGCGGTATCCGCAGCAATTTCATCTTTTGTTTTGTAGGGCGCGCTCAAGTTCGGGCGGCCGATGCCATCGCGTTCATAAAGATAATAGCCCCATGCCGGTACGGAGGAAAGCAGCAGCAGTTTTTTTACCCGCTGCGGCCAATCTGCCGCGATTTCCATGCTCACCGCGCCGCCTGTTGACCACCCCATGACGAAAAAGTCGTTTATGCCAAGCGCGTCAATCAACTGCTCTACGTCCCTCGCGAGTTCCAAAATGGAATCGAATCGGGCGTGGTAGGTGCTGTCGCCAAAGCCGCGCATGTCCGGCGCAATGATGCGGTACCGCCCTTCGAGCTGTTCCATAAGCGTTTGCCAATGCACCGACGACGACAAATTGCCGTGGATGAGCAAAAGCGTTTCGCTTCCGCTTCCCGCCTCGCGGTACGCGAGCGTTTCCCCACAGGGAAGCGCAACTTTTTTCACAGGGTATTGCTTCATGTTCTCCTCCGGTTTTGCGGACGCTGCCGCGTTTTACTGTACGCTTTTCAAGATCACCGCAGTGCCCATGCCGCCGCCGATGCACAGCGAAGCAAGGCCGTAGCGCGCACCCTTTTGAAGCATCAGGTGCAGAAGCGTTACCACGATGCGCGCGCCGGAAGCGCCCACGGGGTGTCCAAGCGCAATTGCGCCGCCGTTGAGGTTGGTGCGCGCTAGAATGTCCTCCACGCTCATGCCGTGCTGCTGCGAAAGCTCTGTAACAACGCCGAGCGATTGGGCGGCAAACGCCTCGTTGAGCTCGATAAGGTCCATATCCTTCAACGTAAGCCCCGCGCTTTTAAGCGCGGCAGCAACCGCAGGAACAGGCCCAAGCCCCATCACGGAGGGGTCTACACCGCCCTGGCCGATGCCTACGATTTCCGCAAGCGGGGTGAGGCCGTGTTTTTTAAGCGCAATTTCCGAAGCCACAAGCGCAAACGCCGCACCGTCGTTGATGCCGGATGCGTTGCCCGCCGTAACCGTACCGCCCTCAAGGAAGGCCGGGCGGAGTGCCGCAAGCTTTTGCAAATCGGTCTTGCGGTTGGGATATTCGTCGGTGTCAACCACAACCTCTTCCTTGCGCACGCGCATAGAAACGGGCGTGATTTCGTTTTTGAACGCGCCGCCATCCACGGCCTTGATGGCCTTCTGTTGCGAGGCGTAAGCGAATTCATCCTGCGCTTCCCTGGAAATACCGTGCTTTTTCGCCACGTTTTCCGCTGTAATACCCATGTGGTAGCCATGGAACGCATCGGTCAGCGCATCGTATACCATGTGGTCGATGATTTCCTTGTTGCCCATGCGAAGACCCGTACGCGCGCCGGACATCAGGTACGGCGCGAGACTCATGCTCTCAGTGCCGCCCGCCATATAAAGGCCGCCCTGCCCCGCCTTGATGTTGACGACGGCATTCATAATGGCTTTCATGGCGGAACCGCACGCCATACTCACGGCGTAAGCCGGTATTTCATACGGTACGCCCGCGTTTATTGCAACCTGCCTGCCGATGCCCTGCTTGCAGCCCGCGGGCAGAATGTTGCCCACAATCACCTCGTCAAGCGCCGCGGGTGAAACGCCGCTTTCGCGAAAAATGTCCTTCACCACCATAGAGCCAAGATCGGCTGCGGAAACGGTGGAAAGGGCGCCGTTAAAGCTGCCGATGGCCGTGCGCTTTGCGCTTACAATATAACTTTTTTCCATAAATACCTCCAACAAAAATATCTGTGATCAATTTCACGTTCGAAGAAAATAACCGCTTGACGAACGATGTGAATTTGTGTTTTATTATTGAACATGCCCTGAACAAATTTGTTGACACTGCGGAGGAGCTTATGCCCACACCTACTTTCGACCATTTGCCGGAAGACAAAAAAGAACGTATTTTCAGTGCCGCCGTCAAGGAGTTTGGTCAGCGAAACATTATGGACGCAAACCTCTCCAACATCGTTAAGGACGCAAAGATCGCGCGCGGGAGTATTTACCAGTATTTCTCCACCAAGGAAGACCTGTACATCTATGTGTTCGATACGCTGCGCGCGCGCCGCGCCGAATATGTGAACTCCGCGTACGAGCTTTTCAAAAAAGCGCCCTTCCTCACCTTTTTTCAGGAGTTTTACCTCCGGGACAGCGAATTTCTTCTTTTGAACCCCGCGCACATCGAGCTTGGCAAGCAGCTGTACGGCTGTTCAAGCGCCACCTCACAGGGGCTGATCCGTCAAATTCAAAACAAGTACAAGGAAAAGTTCATCATCGGCATCGAATACGACAAATACCGCGGGATCATGGATTCCCATGTGGATTCGGCAATTCTTGCGGATTTATGCGTGCATATGGTGACCGACATTTTCATTTTCCAAAGCATTTACACGCAGCTCTCCTTGAGCAACCTCCGCTACCACTGTGAGCAAACGATGTACCTATTGGAGCACGGCACCAAGCCGAGGGGTGAAAAAGAGTAAACAAACAACGCCGGAAAGCAAATGCGCTTTTCGCGAGGAATTTGCCATAAATTGAACGACTGGGTTACAGTTCAGATAACATGGGGCGTCGGGCAACCGGCGCCCCATGCTGTTGAAAAACCTTAGGAGTTCGAGGGCAACTCCGCCCCCCGAAGGCTTCCAACCGCCGCCAGCGACATGCGCGGTGGCGGCGGATGGTCTTGCGGGAACAACCGGCCATGCCATAGGCATAGGTTGTTCCTGTGACCCTCAAAAAAGCGGCGCAAGCCACTTTTTTGAAAGCCTGCGGCTTACAGGCGCATACCACCGTTTACATCGAGCACATGGCCGGTAACATAGCTCGATTCATCGCTCGCAAGGAACAACGCCGCGTTTGCAATCTCCTCGGGCTGGCCGAGGCGGCCGAGCATGGTCATCGCGGCGAACTTGTCGAGAAGGTCCTGCGGAACGGTTTTCAAAATGTCGGTCATGCAGTAACCCGGTGCGATGGCGTTGCAACGGACGTTGGCACCCTTACGCGCAAATTCCTTCGCCCATGTTTTGGTCATGCCGATGACGCCAGCCTTGGTAGCGGCGTAGTTGGTTTGGCCGATGTTTCCAAATTCGCCAACGACCGAGGAAATGCTGATGATGGAGCCGTAGCCCGCCTGCATCATCGCGGGGCCAACGATGCGGGTAAGGTTGAACACGCCTTTCAGATTTACGTTGATGACGAGATCCCACATTTCGTCGGTCATTTTTTGGATGAGCGCGTCGCGGGTAATGCCGGCGTTGTTCACGAGAATGTCGATTTTGCCGTGCTTGTCGGTAATCTCTTTTACTGCGGCCTCGCAGCTTGCGACGTCGGTCACGTTGAGGCTTACGAAAAATACGTTTTCAGCTTCAAAGGTGAGCGGCTTCAGGTCGCCCGCATATACGATGGCGCCTTCCTGCGCAAACCTTTTGGCGCATTCCGCACCGATTCCCGCCGCGCCGCCGGTGATGAGCGCGATTTTGCCTTCCAAGCGTTTCGACATGGTAATGATCCTCCCTGTATATTTTATAGGATACGAACTTTCGTGTCCGAGGTAACAAATCCAAGCACCGCCGCGGTAAACTCGGCGGGCTTTTCATACATTACGGCATGCCCCGCATCGAGAATGAGGATGTGTGCCGCGTCTTTTATTCCCGCGACGATCTCCTTTTGCTGGTAGAGCGGGGTCACATAGTCGTGCTCCGAGGAAATAACGAGCGTTTCCGCCGTGATGTTTTTCAGGCTCTCGCGCACGTCGTGCGTTTCTGCGGAGCGGATAAGGCGCGAAAACGCATCGTACACCGCAGGGGAAAACGCGCGCACAAAAAGCTCCTCACGCGCGGAGGCCCAAGCATAGTTTTTATTGAAAAACTGCGGCGCATACACCACGGGGATGCAGGTTTTAAAAAATTGGTGCCCGTCGTGCGAATCGCACGCAAATTCCCACGAATGGCCGATCTCTCTGAGCCAGTCGGAGGTATTTGGCGCGGTGTTGGAAAGCACAAGCTTCTTCACGCGAGAAGGGTATTTTGCAGCGTACTGAAGCGCAACCTCGCCGCCGTAGGAAATGCCCACCATCGACCACGACTCGTAACCAAGGTGCGCGCGAAGCGCATCCACAAGTTCTACTTGAAGTGCTTGCGTAAACTCGCAGTCCATCTTTTCCGTTCTTCCCTGATCGAGAAGGTCAAGGAGGATGAGCCTGCACTTTTGTTCAAACGAGGGCACGAACGCAGCCCACGAAGCGCAACTCATGAAAATGCCGTTGAGCACCACAACGGGTTCACCCGCTCCATGTTCCTCGAAATAGATTTGCTTTCCTTCAAAGATAAAGCCTGCCATCTTCTTCGCACTTTCCTTTATTGATGTACGCTATATGGAATACAGGTACTCTTTTGCTTTTTGCGTAAGCTCGTCGCGGAATTTGGGATGCGCAATGGAAATGAGGCGTTTTGCGCGCTCCGCAACGCTTAAGCCGCGAAGGCTCACGCAGCCGTATTCGGTGACCACAAAATCCACGTCGTTGCGGCTTAAAGAAACCGCCGCACCGGGCTTGAGCACCGGCACGATTTTTGAAATTTCCTCGCGCTCGCCCGTTTCGGGGTTTTTCACCATAGCGGTTGAATACAGCGCGATGAAGGAACGGCCGTTTTTGGAGTTCTGCGCGCCGGTTGCGGTGTCGGACTGGCCGCCCGTACCGGAAAACTGAAGATGCCCAATGCTCTCCGAGCAGCACTGGCCCGTAAGGTCGATTTCGATGGTGGTGTTGATGGATACCTGGTTGTCGTTGCGGGCGATTACGGCGGGGTCGTTCACCCATGCGCCGTCGCGGATCTCCACTGCGGGGTTGTTGTTGATGTACTCGTAAAGCTCCTGCGTGCCAAGCGCAAAGCAACACACGGAAACGCCTTGGTTCATCTGCTTTTTTGAGTTGTTCACCGCGCCCGATTTCATCAGGCGCATGATGCCGGTTGTCATCATTTCGGTGTGGACGCCGAGATCCTTTTTATCGGAGAGGAACTCGCATACGGCGTTGGGGATACCGCCGATGCCAATCTGGATACAGTCGCCGTCGTTGATGTAGTCCGCAATGAAACGTCCGATGGCCATGTCCTTCTCGTTGGAGCTGACATCGGGAATGGTGGGAAGGAAATAGTCGCACTCCACAAGGTAGTCGATCTCGGAGAAATGCAGCTTCAGATCGCCGTTCACGCGCGGGATGTTGGGGCTGATTTCAAGGATTGAGATGTCCGCGGTGCGCGCAATGAGTGTTTCATATACGTTGGAGCAGGAAATAGCGATGTAGCCATCCTCATCAGGCATGGAGGCCGAGGCAACGAACACATTGGTCTTTACCGTTTCGTTGCGCTTTTTTCCGGCAAAGTGCAGGCAGTTTGGGATAAACGAAACACGGCCCGTTTTTTGCAACGCGCGAAGCTGGCCGCTGTAAAACCAGCTTTCGATTTTAAACGCCTTCTGATACTTTAAAAAGTCGGTAAGGTATTCGCCCTGTATGGTCGGAAGGCAGTTGGTGATGGTAACATCCTCCACACGGTCGGCGATGGTATGAATTTTTGAGAGAAACTCGTAGGGCTCGGCTCCGGCCATGCCCACGGTAATCACGTCGTTGCTCTTCACGAATGAGAGCGCCTTTTCGACGGATATGCACTTGGAGCTGTAGTCGAACATAGGAAACGTCCTTTCTATTGTATCACATTTTCAAAAGGGAGAAACGGGCTTTGTTTGTTAGCACAAATGGCTTTCGAAAAATCTGCCCCTATTTTCCCCAGCGGATGCAAGTGGACGCCCAAACATAGCCGATGCCCGCCGCGATCATGGTTACAAGCGTTCCGTCTTTGATCTTGCCCTGCTCAAGCCCGAGCGCGAGGGAAAGAATTTGGTCGATCTGGCCGATGTGTCCGTAGTTTTCAAGGTAAACCGTTTGCTCTTGGGCAAGACCCAGCTCAGCAACCATCGCTACATGCTGCGAGCGCTTGAAGTGCAAAATGGCAAGGTAGCCGATGTCCTTGCGGGTGAGACCGCCGGATTTGCGAAGCGATTCGTCGATGCAGTGGTACCAGTTGGGAACGCTCACCTCGTTGAGGCGGTTCTTCATATGTTCGGGGTTAAGGAGGCGAAGCGATTTATAACCTTCCTCTATGTTTCCCGGTGTGAACGGGCGGCAAATACCGCCGATTTCAACGCCCGCGTCGCGCGCGAGGCTGCCGTCGCCCATGATGTGGGAACCGAGCACGAGGTTATGGTCAAGCCCTTTGCGCAAAATGAGCGCACCGGCGCCCGCGCCGAGGTTGTACATCATGGACATGTTCTTATCGGTAAAGTCTACAAAATCGCCGTTGCGGTAGCCGCCGACGATCATGATTGTGTTGATTTCGTCATCCGCCAGAAGCATATCCTTAGCGATCTTGATGGCCGAGCAGGTGGTGCAGCAGCGGTTTTGCACGTCGATGCCCCACGCATTTTCCGCGCCGATGGCACCTTGTATGTAAAGCGCGGAGGTGGTAAGTGCGTACTCCTTCCACTCTTCCCCGATGCAGAGGATTACATCGATCTCCTTGGGGTCCACATTGCCGCGCTTAAGCGCGTCGAGCGCGGCGCGCACGCCCATTTCCTGCGTGCCGTCGCTTTCGCCCGGAATGCGCTTTTGCACGATGCCAAGCTTTTCAACGACCGCCGCTTCCGACCAAACACCCTTTGTCGCCTCGGAAATTTCGCGAGCACTCATGGTATTTTCGGGCAAGTACAACCCATAGCTCAGTACGCCTACTGTGTTGTTTTTCATTTGAAGTTGCTCCTTTCAATTGCGAAACGCGCGGCTGTACCGCACATGCATAAGACAGACAGGCTTGCTTTCGAAGCGCCGTTTGGCGCGCAAGAATAAATGACAACCTTGTCACTTCGCTGTGAGTATATCAGATGTTTCAGGGAATTTCAACGCCCTATTGAAAAGTTTTTTGGAATGACACGCTTGATATTTTTTTGAAGAATCATGTTGACAACAACAGCATTTGACTATATGATGCTGTTATCAGGAACGGGTCGCAGTATGCAATTGTTTCGGGTCACATTCAAGTATTTCCTCAATGTGCAAAAAATGACATTTGCGTCATAAATATTTTTCTGAATTCGTTTGGAAAGGGAGAACGCTCTTATTATGGTGGAGTTTTTTCAGCAAGTTGTAGGCGGAATCGAAACCGGCAGTATGTATGCTTTGGCGGCCATGGGCTTGGTTTTGATTTACCAGACATCTAAAATCATCAACTTTGCGCAGGGTACGCTCGGCATGTTCAACGCTTATATCTGCACGGCGTTTATCATGCAGTTCGGTCTTCCTCTTTATATTGCCGTTCCTGCCGCAATGGTTTTCGCCATGGTTTTGGGCGCCCTCATCGACAGGGGGCTCATGAACGGACGCAAGCACATTACGGCACTGAGTAGGGAAATGATCTCCCTCGCGCTCATCATCATTTTCCAAGGCCTCGCACCTATGCTCTTTGGCGCAAACGAGACCTCGTTTTCCAAGTTCATCTCCGCCTCTGCAGTTGATATCGGCGGCGTAAAGGTTCTGCCCAACTCCTTTTTGATCATCGGCATCACCTTTGTGATCATGGTTGCGCTGTTCCTCATTCTCGATAAAACAAAGCTTGGTCTCGCGGTGCGCGCCACCGCCGCCAACCCCACCACGGCACGCCTCATGGGCGTTCCCACAAAAATGGTTACGATGGGCGCATGGGCCGTTGCAACCGCCTTGGGCTGCCTTGCTGCCGTGATGGTTGCGCCGCTCAAAAACGTGACCGTTTCCATGATGGACTCCATCCACCTCAACTCCTTCATCGCCGCGGTGCTCGGCGGATTCTCCACGTTTTATGGGCCGGTTGTTGCGGCGTTCATCATCGGCATCGCAAACAACCTATTCGGCTACTACATTTCTACCAAGTGGGCCTTGCCGTTCCTTTACGCATTAATCCTTCTGTTCATCGTGCTGCGTCCCAACGGCTTGTTCGGCAAGAAGATCGTCAAAAAGGTTTAAGGAGAGCTTACATGCGCGTCGTAAAGAACAAATATCTTCAATATCTGCTTGTGGGCGTGCTCTTCGCGTTGCCGGCGATCGTACCGGGCGTTCCCACCTCCACCATCACCATGCTCGGTTCCATCGTCTACATTGCCATTGCGGGCATCGGTGTAAACGTGCTTTTGGGTTTCTCGGGCCAGGTCTCGCTTGGTCACGCCGCGTTCATGGGCCTTTCGGCCTACATGTCGGCCTACCTTACCAAGCAGCTCGAATGGCCGTTTATCCCAGCGATGATCGCAGCCGTGCTTGCACCGCTCTTGATCGGCCTCGTGCTTGGCGCCATTGCGGTTCGCCTCGAAGGGCTTTACCTCGCCATTGCAACGCTGGGTTTTGGCGAAATCCTCCGCCAGCTGTTCATTGAAATGGATTGGTTCACCGGCGGCTTCTCCGGCGCAGCCGCAAGCCACCCCGTGATTTTCGGCCACAAGTTCACAAAGCCTGAAATGTACCTGTTCATGGTTGCACTCATGGTTTTGCTGATGATCCTCGTTTACAACATGATGCGCTCCTCCACCGGCCGCGCCATGATCGCCATGAAGTCGAGCCAGCATGCCGCGCAGGCAATGGGCGTGAACATTTTTAAATACAAGCTATTGAGCTTTGCCATCAGCGCGATATTCGCAGGCATCGCGGGCGTTTGCTACGTCCACTTCTTCACCCGAACCGACCCCACCCGTTGGACGGCCGTGCTTTCGCTCGACCTAATCGCGGTGGTCGTGATCGGCGGAGCCGGAACCATAGGCGGAGCCGTTGTGGGTGCAGTCATGTTCAACGGCCTGTCGGAGCTCATCAAAGAAATCCCCGTCATCGGCGGTATACCCGGTATGTCGCTTTTGATCTATGGCATTTTGATGATCATCGTGCTGATGTTCTACCCGCGCGGCCTCATCAACATCCCCAGCGGCATTGCACTGTGGCTCCAAAAGCGCAAAGCGGCCGCAAAAGTTGCTCTGAAGAAGGAGGTATAGCTGTATGGAAGACGTATTAAGGGTTGAAAACCTCTCCATCAGCTTTGGCGGTCTTAAGGCCGTTGATAATTTGAGCTTTTCCATTCGCCGTGGCGAGATTTATGGGCTCATCGGCCCAAACGGCGCGGGCAAAACCACCGTGTTCAATTGCATCACCCAGTTTTATAAGGCCAGCGCCGGCACCATCCGCTTCATCGCTAAGGACGGCAAGGAACACGTTTTAAACCATTTACCGGTTCATAAAATCATTCCCCTCGGGCTTGTTCGTACCTTCCAAAACACCGAGGTTGTAAAGGACCTTACCGTGATCGACAACATCCTTCTTGGGGGTCACACGGAGTTTCGCGCGGGTGCGGTTTCCAACATGTTCTCCATGCCCTGGGCGAGGAAGCATGAAAAGAAAATGCGCGAAAAGGCAATGAATGTACTCCGCTACATCGGCCTTGACGGGATCGCCAACCAGTATGCAGCGGCGCAGCCCTATGGGGTATTGAAGCTGATCGAAGTGGGACGCACGTTGATGTGTGACCCGAGCCTGATCATTCTCGACGAACCGGCAGGCGGCCTCAACGAAAACGAAACCGAGCGTTTGATGCACTTGATCCGCAGCATCAGCCGCGATTATCATTGCTCCATCCTTCTTGTGGAGCATGACATGAAGCTTGTAATGGGCCTGTGCGATAGGATTTGCGCCATTTCTTTCGGCAAAAAGCTCTCCGAGGGCACCGCGAAGGAAATTCAGGAAAGCCAGCTTGTGCAGGATGCTTACTTGGGCAAGGAGGACGAAGCATGAGAACCAACCTTCCCGCCGAAAAAACCGCCCTCAAAGTCGAGGAGCTTTCCGTATCCTACGGGCGTATCGACGCACTCAAAAATGTTTCCATGACCATCAACGACGGTGAGATTGTTGCACTTTTGGGCGCAAACGGCGCAGGGAAATCTAGCCTTCTTCGCTCCATTTCCGGCGTCACCGAGAAATCCGCCGGGCGTATTTTTTCCTACGGTACAGACATTACCAACATGGCTGCGGAAAGAATCGTTTCAAGCGGCATCGTGCACGCGCCCGAAGGCCGCCAGATTTTCCCTGATCTGACGGTGGAAGAAAACCTTCTCATCGGCGGATACTCCGTAAAGAGCAAATCCACCGTAAAAGCAAAGCTTTCTGAGGTCTATGACCGCTTCCCAATCCTCCCTAAGCGCGCCAAGCAGGTTGCCGGCACGCTTTCGGGCGGCGAACAGCAAATGCTCGCCATTGGCCGCGCGCTTATGGCGTCGCCGAAGGTACTGTTGCTCGACGAGCCTTCGCTCGGCCTTGCGCCGCTGATTGTGAAAGAGATCTTTGAAATTGTAAAATCGCTCAACGCGTCCGGCACCACGGTTTTGCTCGTAGAGCAAAACGCGAAACAGTCGCTCAAAATCGCACATTACGCGTACGTGCTTGAGGTAGGCAGCATTTCCATGGAAGGCACCGGCGAGGAGCTGCTCAAAGACGAGCGCATCATCGAGGCCTATCTTGGCAGCAAAGCTTAACCCCATCCCCGCTCACAACGGCCAAAGGCTGTTTGAGATAAAACGAATTCTCAGGAACATAGCATTTAAGGAGGAGAACCAAAAATGAAGAAACTTTTGACCCTTGCTCTTGCGGTCATTATGCTGTTCTCGGCTTTTGCCTGCGCAGCTCCCGCTGAGCCCGAAAACACCGGCGCCCCCGCCACCGAGGCTCCCGCTACCACCGAAGCTCCCGTTGCTACCGAAGCTCCCGTTGCAAATTCTCAGGGCGTAACCGACACCGAAATCCTCGTTGCCAACAGCATCGCGGTTTCTGGCGCCTATGCTCCCGTTGGTATCCCGTTCCAGTACGGCATCAAGGCTTACTTCCAGATGTTCAACGAGAACGGCGGTCTGAACGGCCGTACCATCAACTACATCCACACGGATGACGAGTTCCTGCCCGAGAAAGGCATTGCGGCGTTTGAACGTTTCCTCAACGACGACAAGGTGTTCGCCATCGTCGGCCACTTCGGTACCCCCGTTGTTGCTGCCACCCTCGACATGATGAAGGAAGCCGGCATCCCCTCCGTGTATTACGCCACGGGCATTGGCCAGCTCTATCAGGCGCAGGCTGAAGGCAACAACCGCTCCTCCTTCCCCGTACAGCCCATCTACACCACCGAAGGTGAAGTAATGGTTGCCTATGCAAAGGGTTACTTCAAGGCGCAGAAGGTTGGTGTTGTGTACACCAATGACGACGCCGGCAAGTCCCTCTACGAAGGCATCACCGCCGCTGCTGAAAAATACGGCATTGAGCTTGTTGTTGAAACCCTCCAGGCTGGCGCAACCGACGCTTCCGCTCAGGTTGCGAAAATGAAGGATTGCGACCTCGTGATCGGCGCGATGATTCAGGCTACCATCCCCGTCCTCGTGAAGGAAATGGAGAAGCAGGACATCATGAAGCCCGTTATCACCACCTACGTGAACGTTTCCAAGACCATCACCGATGCGAATGCCGAGCACATCCAGAAGCTTATGCACACGGAAACCGCCGGCATCTACGGCCTTGGCTGGGTGAACATCGACGTGAACTCCGAAGAATTCCAGAACTTTGATAAGTACATCCGCCAGGTTGGCGCGACCGACGCTGACATCAACGCTTATGCCATGACCGGTTGGATCGCGGGCAGCGTGTTCTGTCAGGGTCTCTCCCGCCTGGGCGATGGCCCCATCACCTGGGAAGCCTACATCAACGCGATGGAATCCGCCCCCGTTCAAAACCCGTTTGGCGGCACGCTTGACTTCTCCAACGGCCAGCGTCTTGGCACCGCGGAAATGAACCTGTCCCGCATGAACGACCAGTCCCCCACGGGTTGGGATCTCATTATCCCCATCCGCAGCATCGCCGACATCCTTGCGGGCGTAAACTAATAGCTCCTATCGTTCGGAAAATCCCCTAAACAGCGGGAACGCCCGGCTCTTGCCGGGCGTTTCTGTTTTCAAAAAAGTGATGCATCACTTTTTTGACATTGCACGCTTTGCCTAACATGCTGCGCGCGCATTTTCGTGCGGCAAAGCGCGAAAAGCACGAAAGCCTACGGCTTTCATCCGTTTCGGCGTACATGTCGCCGTTAGCGGAATAAAGCAATGCTACCGATGAAAGCTGCGATGCGGCCTATTGACAATGTCTATTTTTTGATACGCGGAGTGGTTTGACAAACAGAGGAATCTTTCCTATAATGGAGGTACAAAAAGAACCGTCATAGCAACAGCTCTATGAAAGGCTTTTATTTCTTACGACAGGGTGTGGTAAAAAATGAGAGCGCCTTTCATTTTTTTATGCTCAGAAATCACGCGGCACGACGCCGCAAGCTTAATGAACTGGCTTCGCGACGACGAGGTGCGCCGCTATTTAAGCGACGCGCAAGATGTGTCCGACAGTATGGAGCGCCTATTAGAGCGCGTAAACCTGCCGGTGCTGACGCACCTTTTCAGCGGCGGCGGCAGGTTTTACATGGTGTACGGCAGGCACAACCGCCCCATGGGGTTTGTGCGTCTTGTGGTTTCCGCTTCGGAAACGGAGATTGTGCTCGTGATCGGCGAGCGCGCAAGCTGGGGCCGGGGGCTTGGCTCGGCCGCGCTCCGGGAGGCGTTGCGCATTGCCTTTTTCGAGCTTCGCTCGCCAAAGGTCGTGGCAAACATTCGAAACGAAAACGTTCGGTCGCTTCGCGCTTTCAAAAGCGCCGGCTTTGCTTCTGTACACCAAAGCCCCCATACACAGCGCTTCACCCTCACGTTGGAGGATTATCTTGCCCAAGCGCAAAGGAGAGCCGCCATGGAAAACGAAATTCGCATTACGCCCATCGATCGAGAAAGGCTTTTAAGTTTTTTGGACGAGGCGCAGCACGCTGCCACAGTCGAACCGGACGCAGCGAAGGTGCTGCTTCAAGAGATCAACCGAGCCAAGGTAATTGACGCGTACCAAATCCCCGCGAACGTTGTTACCATGCGCTCGCGCGCGCTCCTTCTTTTAAACGGAGCGGAAATGGAAACCTCGCTCGTATATCCCCACGAGGCGGATTGGCAAAGCAAGCGCGTTTCCGTGCTCTCCCCCATCGGCACGGCCATTTTGGGGTACGCGGAGGGTGAAAGTGTGCGCTGGCAAATCCCCACCGGCATGGCAGAAATCAAAATTCAAAAGCTGCTTTACCAGCCCGAGGCCGCAGGTGACTACCACCTGTAACCCCGTTCGCAGGCATCCCTGCGCCCGTACTTTCTGCGGGCGCTTTTTCTAATTCAACCGATCACTTAAAAAGGGGCACCTTTATGAACGCGGAGCTTTTTGAATACCTTTCCGGCGCAAACATCGATTGGGCTATTTGTGGCGGCAGAGCAATTGATATGTATGTCGGCCGTAAAACCAGAGAACACAAAGACATCGATGTTGCGGTTTTCTCTGATCAGCGAGAGCGTCTTCTCGCCTACCTATTTCAGGGAAATTGGAGAATCTTTGAACCCGAAAACGGCTTGCTGCGCGAGGTAACCTGTTCAGACGATGACTTTCAACGGAACGATAATTTATGGTGTATCGCAAAGAATTCATCGGCATACCAAATCGTTTTAGAGCACGAGAATTTCTTCAATGTCACCACCTCCCGAAAGCATCAAGACCGTCTTGATTTCGTTGAGTTTTTGTTCAACAAAAGGTTGGGCAATCAATTTCTTTACAAACGGAACCGCAACATTCAGCATGCTCGCCCGATTCTATACGACCCTTCCGGCATTCCGTATTTAGCGCCCGAGCTGGTATTGCTCTACAAATCCATCTTTGTCCGCTTCATCAATACCTTCTCCCCTTCCGACATGGATATGGTAAGTTGCTATCGCCATGACTTTCACGTTGCTTTGCCATTGCTCGACGATTACCAAAAACAATGGTTGGCGTCTGCACTGAAATTGAGTTATCCAAACGGGCATGAATGGCTCGATTTGCTTTGATCGATTTCATTTCTTTGCGCATTTCCGTTCTTGTTGATCTCCCCTTCCCATCTTGCCTTGCTTGACAGAACCGGAATCTTAGCTTATACTTAGTTTGTAATTTTGTAAATTACAAATTTATTAAGGGAA
>JAEZGQ010000188.1 GCA_023416895.1 Bacillota bacterium
CGATATCCACATAGCTGTTTGTCGTTTCGGGTTCACCGTTCCAATAGCCGTCCGGTAGCTCGCCATTGAGCGAAACCTCCACGGGAATGCGCTTTTTGGCGAGGTTATCGATCTCGATCGTCACCTCGGATGGCGAAACGTTCACAACCGTTCCGTCCGGCGTGGTCGCGTCGATCATAATAGTGTAGATACCCGGGCCGCTTACGCCGCGCAGGCTGATGCTCGCAGTGATGTCGCTCGCGTCAAGGTCGGCATACTTGGTAAGTTCGGTGTTCACCTTTACCGTAATGCTCTTAAGCGCCTGGTTGCGGTCGCTTCGAACAACAAGCTTGCGGGCGATCAGGTCGCCCTCCGCATCGAAGTTGACGGCAACGTTTTCCACGGTTTTGATGCGCATGGGGTTTTGATCCATCATGACATAGCCCCATACGAGCATGGCAAACAGCAACGAAAGAAACTTGATCAGGATGTTTTTGGTGAACAAGTTCTTTAAAAACTTTAGCACGGAGAAACGGATTTTATTTTTTGTGTTCATCTTTGTTCCTCCGCAGGAAGAAGGGCAGTGCTGTTTCGCGTTCCCGTAGGAAAACGGATTCCAGCAGATCCTTCAAGGCTTTGTCGTCGATGTAGCGGATGAGCTTCCCTTCGCGGGCAAAGGAGATTACGCCCGTTTCCTCGGAAACCACAATAGCGATGCAATCAGAAATGGAGGAAACGCCAAGCGCGGCCCTGTGGCGCGTGCCAAGCTCACGCGCGATGCTCATATCCTCCGCTAGCGGCAAAAAGCACGCCGCAGATACAATGGTTTGGCTACGAATCACAACCGCCCCGTCGTGAAGCGGCGTATTCGGTTCAAAAATGTTTTCAATCAGCGGCGCAGAAATCATGCCGTCGATGCGGGTACCGGTGCTGATGATGTCGCCAAGGCCTGTGCGTTGCTCGATCACGATCAAAGCGCCTACACGCCTTTTGGCGAGGTTCGTTATGGCGAGCTGCATTTCGCTGACGATTTGCGTGGATTCCGGCACGACGGTACTCAAGGTTTCCCGCACGAAAAGCTGGCCGCGCCCGATGTGCTCAAACGCGCGCCGAAGCTCCGGCTGAAACAATACAACCGCCACTACCACGCCCGAGGCAAGCACGGAATTTAAAATCCAGCTCAGCGTAGAAAGCTGGAGCGTATCGCTTACGATCGCACCCAAAAAAATCAGCGCCACGCCCTTGATCAGCTGATACGCTCGCGTTTCTTTGGTAAGCAAAATCAGCCGGTACAAAAGTATGGCAATGAGAATAATATCCACAAGGTCTGTCCACTGAATTTGGGACAGGCCGCTGGATATTGTTTTTACTAGCACCTCGTAAGACAAGCTGCCCCCGCCTTTCGCCAACTTTAAGAATTTGCGCTACATTATTATACAATAACCCGCCGTCCGAAAGGAACCCGTGAAACCACCTTTTAAGATTTATTCACAGTTTCACGGAAAAATAAACCGCGCCTTTCCGGCAAACGGAAGGCGCGGCAAAACAGCGTCACTTTTTTTGCACCTGATCCTGCAGCTGCTTTTCGAGCTTCGAAATGGATATGAGATAATTTTCGTATTCTGTACTCTTTTTGCAAAGCGTGGAGCTTGTAAGCTTTCCGGTGCTTTCGTACGCTTCCATGCTTTCCTGTAGAAGGTCGTCCTCCATCAGCTGCGCCTGCGCGCGCATTTTAAGAAGAAGCTCCTTCTGAATGAGATCGCGCTCTTCCATAGCTGCCGCCCTTTGCTTTTTAGAAATTTCTGCTATAATTTATTTTAACATAGCTTACAGCAAATTCAAACATGTATTCTATTTTGAAGGCGCGGCGGCAAAGGAGGCTTTCCCATGTTAATCGTCGATCGCAAGGAAGGAGAACGCATCATCTGCACGGATGATACGGGTGCCTCATACACCCTTGATAGCGCCTGCCTTTTGCAGCCCGTAAAAGAAGGCGACGTGCTTACAGAGGTTGAGGGCGGCTATGAGGTGGATCGTGCTGCGACAGCGAAGCGGCGAGAACGCATGCGCCGCCGGCTCAACAGCCTCTTTGAACGATAAATAAAAATCGTAAGACAGCCACGGGCCTGTTCCGAACGAACACGGAACAGACCCGCTTTTTGTTTTTAGCATAATACGTCAATCGCTACCAATCTAGCGCTTACATGCCTTTCGGCATTCAAAACCGTAGGGCTTGCCTACCGTCAGTCTGCGCGTCCGGCGCGGTACGCCTCCATGACGCAGGCTTGATGCCTTGGACATTCCCTGCTGGTTTCATGGACAAGCGAGTTATAAAGATGGATGCAAAAATGCCCATCAAAGTTGTTGCTTGCTGTAGGATCGACCATGTGCGGCATGCAGTGCATGCTTGCAGCAACGGTTTTGCCGTTGTAGGTCACCCAAATAGGACGCCTGTCCCATGACCATTTGCCTCCCGCCGCGCGTTTCATGATGGCAGTATCCGAAGCGGTAATGGGCTCGCAGTCCGCATGGTACCAGCCGCCAAAGCGCCGCACACGGAAGCTTAAACCGGTTCTTACATCGGTCACGGTAAAGCGCGCGCCTTTTTCAAGCCAGTCGCTACCGCCTTTAAACCAATCGAGAAGCACCACGGTTCCCTTGATCCGGTTGTAAGTGGCGTTTTCCTTCATGATGTTGTTTGAGGAGTCGTAGACTGAGTTGAGTGTTTCCGGACCCGCAACGCCATCCGCGGAGGAAAGCCCTGCGGCCTTCTGGTACGCAAGTACGCCTTCTCTTGTTTTTGAGTCGAACACCCCTGAAACGTCGGCATTTGATAAAAATCCGCGCCGGCTGAGTTCTTTCTGAAGGCGCTTCACTTCCTCTCCCTCCATGCCTTTTTTGAGCATGCTGGCAGAAGCAGTACTAGAGGCGGTAATAAGAAGCTCGGAGCTTTTCACATAGCCCGAAAGATCGTCTACATGCACAAAGTACCATTCGCCGATGATGGTTTTTACCTTCACGCCGCGCCCTGCACCAAGTGCCGCCACCACGTAAGCAGAATCACCCGGACCACCACGAAGAGCGGTATTGTCATCGATCACGTACGCACCGCAGCTACCTGCGGACTTTAAAAACAAATAATCGCTGCGGATATAGCCAACCTGATCGTTGTATAGCACACGGTGCCAGTTTCCTTCCGTGGCAAGCACTTCGACCTCGGTCCCCCGCGCAAGCTCCGCAAGGATCTGCGACTCGGTATCGGGCGCCTGCCGAAGCTTTACGTCTTCGGCCGTTACTTGACCGGTTTCCGCCCCTTCCGCCAAGGCGTTCGTGGGAAGCGTCGCAAGGCACATGAAAAGCAGCACCGCAGCCGCGCGGTACAGCCAAACTTTCAACGTCAAAAAACTCACCTCTCTTTGATCAGCGCGTTCAACTTTATAAAATCCTCTGCAAGCGTTTGCGTCAGCGCGCGGTTGTAAATAACGCTTGCCGGATGGTAAAGCGGAAACAAAACAAAGGAAAAGCC
>JAEZGQ010000002.1 GCA_023416895.1 Bacillota bacterium
GTATTCGGGTTCACATCGCCGCCCGTGGCAAGGTGCTCGCCGCGCATCAATCCGCACAGCCTTTCGAAATGTTTTTGGTTGATGATCTTTGCATAATTAGGGTTTTCAAGCGGCTTTTCACCGTAAAAGCGCGCAATATAGTGCTTCATCCGCTCGATAAGTGCCTGTTTGACGCTTGCATGTACCAACACATAATCCGGCGCAACGCAAGTTTGGCCGCCGTTTACAAGCTTGCCCCAAATGATGCGCTTTGCCGCGAGGTCGATGTTCGCGGTTTCATCTACCAAGCAGGGGCTTTTGCCGCCGAGCTCCAACGTGAGCGGCGTAAGGTATTCGGCGGCTGCGCGCATCACAACCTTGCCTACTTCATAGCTACCCGTAAAGAAGATGTAGTCGAACTTCTCCTCCAGAAGAAACCTGTTTTCCTCGCGCCCGCCGCGCACCACGGCGACAAACTCCTCTAAAAAGGCATCCGTCAAAATGCGTTCTACGACCGCCGCGCTGTGCGCGGAATACTCCGACGGCTTTACAACCGCACAGTTGCCCGCGGCAATCGCGCCCGCAAGCGGTGCAAGCGCAAGCTGTATGGGGTAGTTCCACGGCGAAAGAATAAGCGCAATGCCGTAAGGCTCAGGGTAGAGATATGACGTGGTTTTAAAAAACGCCACGGGCGAGGGAACGCGCTTCCTTGCGCAAAGAGCGTTGAGATGCTTCAAAAAGTAGTCGATCTCGTTGAGCACTATGTAAAGCTCCATTGTGAATGCTTCCTGCTTCGGGCGGTTGAGATCGAGCTTAAGAGCGTCGTACAGATCGGCTTCATGGCGCAATATGGAGGCGCGAAGCGAAAGCAATGCGTCTCTTCGCGCCTGCACGCTTAGCGTGCGTCCGCTGTTGAAATAGGCGCGCTGCTTTGCCACGAGTGCGGCAGTTTGCTCTTTGTTCATAAAAAGCCAAGCTCCCTCTATGCGTATTTTTTACTATTATAACAGATGCTCATTCTTTGGAACGCGGACTTTTAAAAAATAAAAAAGGCTCGAGCGTGAGCATAGAAAGTACCGCCGCATAGGCGGTGGGTGAGATATGTACAGTTTATGATTTATTGTTTCACAAGGTTGTTCACAAAAGCCTGCATTTCCTCCTTTGAGGAAACGCGGCGCGCGCCCTCAATTACGGTGTGTCGGCGCTCGCGCGACATGCTGGCAAACGTATGCATTGCGTCCAAGTTCATGGCAAGCGCCATGCTGAAGCCAAGCGGAAGTTCTTCCTGAAGCCTTTTCGGCATAAAATCACCTCATGCCTAGCGTGCGCAAAAGAGGCAGGCTTCATTCGGGAAAACATCGATTTTCAAAGATGTTTTTACGCATCAGAACTGTCGTTGCTTCAAAACGTGGTGCTAAAAAGCGAATGCCGTCACTTTTTACACTTTGCTCACATAAAAGAAACGACAAAAACAATTTTATAAAATATAATTATATAAAATCAATAAATAACGCCATAGGCGAAAGAATAATGGATATTTCTTAGGAGGTTTTTCTATGTTGAATATCGGCATCATCATTGGCAGTACAAGGCCGGGCCGTAAGGCACAAGTAGTTGCAAAGTGGGTTTACGAGATCGCGAAAAAGCGTTCGAATGTTCGTTTTGAGCTTGTTGACATCAAGGATTATAACCTGCCCCTTTTAGATGAACCCTTACCCGCATCCGCGGGGGAATATCAAAACGAGCACACCAAAGTATGGTCGAAAAAAATCGGCTCATTCGACGGCTTTGTTTTCGTAACGCCCGAGTACAACCACACCATCCCCGCCGCTCTCAAAAACGCCATCGATTATCTTTATGCGGAATGGAACGATAAGGCTGTGGGGTTTGTGAGCTACGGCGCTGCAAGCGGCATTCGCTCGGTGGAGCATTTGCGTCAGATCTCGGGTTTTCTGCGGCTTGCCGATGTACAGTCTCAGGTTGGGTTTTCGCTGTTTACCGATTTTGAGAACATGAGCGAATTTAAACCCCATCCCCGTCATGAAAAAGAAACCGAGGAGATGCTCGATGATGTAATCGAATGGAGCGGCGCACTCAAGGCCATGCGCGAGGCGCAATCCTCCGTAAAGTAAAAAGCAATCGGCTCCCGCCGATGGAGCAAAACATAAGGGCGTTGCAGGAAGTACTGCATCGCCCTTTTTCTTGGCTTTTGTTCTATTTGATTTTTACAAGCTCATATGCCTGCGTGCCAAGGCCGTATTCCTCAAGCGCACGAATTTGAATGAAGGGATCCTTGCCGTGGATGCGCTCAAAAAGGTGGCCGGTTTCGCCGAGTTCGTGTCCTTCAGGCAGACCTGCGGAAATGAGGTCTTCCACCTTGATGGCATCGAGGCATGCGCGCTCAATCGCGACAATGTCGTCGGATGCCATGATGCCGATGTCCGGCACAAGAGCGGGGGTGGTCATGCCCCAGCAATCGCATAAAATGGTGATTTGCGTGAGCACGTTGATAAAAAAGGTGTGGCCGGGCTTAAAGGTATCGAGCACCGTTTTGGTGCAAAGCGCCATACCCTGTTGGAATGCGTCAAAATTGTTGTCGTCGAGCGTGATGGCGTTCGTGGGGCAAACCTTTACGCAATGCTGGCAAAGCGTGCAGTCGTGGTAAAAGACATTGTACTTACCCTCTTTGGTAAAACGGTTGGCGTTGTGGTTGCAGGCTTTGATGCAGCGTTGACAGTGGGTGCAGAGCTCCTCGTTCCAGGAAAGGCCGCCCTCAAGGCGGTGCAGTTCGCGCCTTGTACGCGTGGTAACGCAGCCCATGGCGATGTTTTTGCACGCGCCGCCATAACCGCACGCGCCGTGGCCTTTGACATGCGAAAAATCGATGAGCACGTCCGCGTCGTTGATGTAACCCGCAACGTCCACATGCGTGAACGAGCGGAGCGATACCTTTTTGGGGTAATAGTATTTGTCGAGGTGGCCGCATACGTCAAGCACCGGGCAGCCGAGAATGCTTTCCACATACCCGCGGTTTTCGGGGTGGCGTTCCTTCACTGCGTGGTCGCAAACAAAACAATCGCCGCCATGCTCCTTCACAAAGCTCACCAAGATGCGCACGAACACAGGCGGGATGGTGCTGTAGGAGAGGTTGTCGCCAAAGTGCATTTTAATTGCCACGGATTTGCCGTTTACCATATCGGCAAGACTGCTTTTCTCGAGCAGGCGCTTGAACTTTGCGGGGAGCGTTTGGTTGGAATCGTAACGGGAAAAGCCAAGTGGCGCAAACAATACCTTCGACATGCGATCATACCTCGTTTTCTATTGTGCCCGGGGTATACAGAAAAGATGGTGAAGTGCCCGGGACTTTTGTTATCATACCACTTCCGCAAGGCGCGGACAAGTGCGCGCGCCATGCCGAAAAAAAGCTTTACATCGGTATGCGGTTTACAAGCAGCGGATACGAACTTCCACCACGCGGCCGATGATCTCTGCGTCGCCCCCGCTTACGAGCATGGGTTCGTAGCGTGTGTTCGCAGGAATGAGCAATAGCCCGTTTTGCACGCGCTTCACCTTGCGCAAAAGAACCTCGTCCCCCAGCCGAACCACCGCAATGCGCCCATTTTCAACCGTGGGCTGCATGCGAACGAGCACCAGCGCCCCTTCGGGGATAAACTCACCGATCATGCAGTCGCCTTCTACTTCCATATAAAAGTATTCACCAGCCGTAACGTCGGCCGCGGGCACGGAAACGTACTCGGTAATGTTTTCATCCGCAAGAATGGGAAGCCCCGCGTGTACGCGCCCCACAAGCGGCACGCCCACCGTATCTGTCACCGGAAGAAACGAGGAGGAAACCGTTTTTTGCGGCTTAAAAAGAGGGAGCACACAGTCGCGCCCCATTAAATAGTCAGCCGATACGCCAAAAAAGTCACACAGGCGCATCAAGGTGTCCGGCGGTATGGCAACGCGTCCGGTTTCATACTTGCAGATGGCCGCTTTTTGCACGCCGAGCTCACGCCCGAGCTCATCCTGCGTGATACCTTGCTCCACGCGTATTTCGCGCAAACGGTTCATGGAATTCTCCTTTGCTGATTGCTTATTAAATAAGAAATAGATCTTGCTGTTTATTGTATCGCAAAAGGAAACCGGATTCAACAAAAATTTCCTATGGTACCGAAAATGGTATTGACAGTATCCTAAACGGATACTATAATGAAGCCACCTTAAGAAAAAATGCAGAGTTTCTCGAAGATTCCGCAAATGTACAGCGAGAAACTGAGGTTTCCAAAACGGATACAAAAGAGGTGCATACAATGAATTACTTCGGTTTGTTTTTTAGCTTTATGCTTCCGGGCATTTTAATAGGCGCAATGGCCGTCAGCGTTATGCGTCAGGAGATCGTCCGCCGCAAACGCCGTGAGGTGCGTGAGGAGCGGGAGCGCCAGCGCAAAAACGCGCGCAGGCTCTATGTGCATTCCTTGGGTACGATCGGCGACCAAGCCGCTTAACATCAGTTTTTGTGCGTTGTGCGGAACCTTTCCTCCCCGCGTACGCACGCAAAGTACGCTTTCGCGCAAGGAGCGGGCGGCAAAAAGCCGCAGGTTTCTTCATAGGGGCGTCATTGGGTCAAAAAAGGCGTCTGCGGCGCCTTTTTTTGCCCTTTTGGGAACCATAAAATCGCATCCTTTTAGTGCACCTAAGCGTCAATCGCACGCCGCACGGGTGTTTTTGAAGGAAGGCACACTCCGGCGCGGTATGCGCGCCGTTTCGAAAGGGTGAACATGGACGCTTACGAGAAGCTGAAAATTCTCACGGACGCCGCAAAATATGATGTTGCCTGTACCTCCAGCGGAACCGACAGGCAGGCACCGCTCGACGGCATAGGCAACGCATCGGCCGCGGGCTGCTGTCATAGCTTTGCGGGGGATGGGCGCTGCATCTCTCTTTTGAAGGTGCTCATGACAAACGCTTGCTCCTACGACTGCGCGTACTGTGTGAACCGCCGCACCAACGACACGCCGCGCGCCACCTTCGAGCCGCGCGAACTTGCGGAGCTTACCATTGCGTTCTACCGCAGAAACTACATCGAAGGGCTTTTTCTAAGCTCCGGTGTACTCAAAAACCCAAATTATACGGTGGAACGGATGTGTGAAACGCTACGCATCCTCCGCGAGGAATATAAGTTTTACGGCTACATTCATGCCAAGGCAATTCCTGGGGCTGACAACGCGCTTTTGACGCGGCTTGGTTTTTTAGCGGATCGGTTGAGCATCAACATCGAGCTGCCGTCGCAGGAAAGCTTAAAGCTTCTCGCGCCCGACAAATCCAAGCAGGCAATCCTCGCTCCCATGGGCTTCATCAAAAGCGGTATTGAAAGCAATTCCAAGGAACTTACGCGCTATAAGCATGCAGAAAAGTTCGCACCCGCTGGGCAGAGCACGCAGATGATCGTCGGCGCGTCGGGCGAAAGCGACCTTCAAATTTTAAATCTCACCGAAGGGCTTTACCGCTCTTATCGGCTCAAGCGCGTATTCTTTTCCGCCTATATGCCGGTTGTAGAACATTCACTTCTCCCGACGCCTGATGTAAAGCCACCGCTCTTACGGGAGCATCGCCTTTATCAGGCGGATTGGCTGCTGCGCTTTTATGGTTTTACGGCCTCCGAAATTCTCGACGAAGCACATCCGAGTTTCAACCAGTATCTCGACCCGAAATGCAACTGGGCCATCAACCATCCCGAGCGCTTTCCCGTGGAGGTCAATCGAGCGCCGTTTGAAGCGCTTTTAAGGGTGCCGGGCATCGGAGTAAGGAGCGCACAGCGCATCGTTACCGCGAGAAAGGCGGGGAAGCTTGATTTTTTGGCACTGAAGCGATTGGGTGTGGTGCTTAAGCGCGCACAGTATTTCATTACCTGCTCGGGAAAGCTTGCTGATGGGTTCGACACCGCACAGGATGCACTTTTGCGGGCGCTCGTTTCCGAACAGGCGAAGGGGCGCGGCGATGAGGCACTTTTGATGCGGCCAGAGCAGCTTTCGCTTTTGGAGCATCCGGCGCTTAGGAGGGAGGAGCTTTACAAATGTTTGAGCGGGGAGATGTAGTGTATTGCTACGACGGCAGCTTTGAAGGCCTTCTTTGCTGCGTGTTCGAAAGTTACGCACAAAAGGAGCTGCCGCTTGACGTGACCTCCTTGGAAGATGGTGCGCCGCTTCTTTTGCCGGTTCGCATTGTGGAAACCGACGAGGAACGCGCAAGGCGCGTACTAATTTCCATTCCGCAGAAAATCTGCCCGGAGGCACTCTCGCTTGTTAAGCGGGGTTTTTTGACCTGTCATCCCAAAAAGGAACGGCTTATTTTAAACTTTTTGCGTTTGGGTTTTGCGACGGGCGCAAAGGTAATTCAAATGCTTGCCGACGAAACCGTGCATGAGCTCAACAAGGCGGTGCAGCATTTGGGCGGCGAGGCGCATCTTTACACGGGATTTGTGCGTTTTAGCGAGGCAAACGGCGCATTGAGTGCGCAAATCGAGCCGAAAAACTTTGTGCTACCGCTGATTGCACCGCATTTTGCAGCGCGGCTGCCGCGCGAAAACTTTCTCATTCACGACAAAACACATAAGATGGCGCTTATCCACAAACCCGGCGTGATGGGTATTGTTCCGGCGGAGGAATATGTAATGCCGCGGCCCGGGCAGGAGGAGCTTCGCTTTCGCGCGCTGTGGCGCCTGTTTTACGATACCATCGAGGTGGAAGGGCGGCATAACCCGCGCACGCGCATGGGACATATGCCAAAAAGGTACTGGCGCTGCATGACGGAATTTGCAAGAAACGACGGAGCGCTTTGCGATGAAAGCGCACTTTTGCAAACGGCGAAGCCCGCCGCTCTAATGCCGCCGGAGCACGTGGAACCATAAGGCGAGGGGTTAACTTCCATAGCGCGCCAACCCGAACACGCCCAAACAGCATAGCTTCGCCGTGTTCGGATTGATTTATTATGTTTAGGGAGGAGATGTTTGAGCTGCCTAACATTGCGCGCGTGCAGCGCGTATGGTAAACTCTGCTTAAAAATCAGGCTTAAGGGCGGTTTTGGCCAGAGGAGGATTTGCCGTGAAACATACAGCGAAGCACAAACGAATCATCCTTTCCCTCGTTGCGGTGCTCGCGGTTTGCTGCGGTGTACTTTTTCCCACTGTGGCATCCGCCAATTCGGCGGAACCACCGGCCATTATCGTGATTGTAAACAACGCGCCTGCCGACCTTGCGATTGAAGCCGAACTGAACGGTGCGTTTGTCCCCATGCAAAAAAGCACGGCAGGCTGGGAGAGTTACTACAAACTCCATTATTTTGATTATCCTTCCACCGCGGGTCATGGAGATCGCCCCACGGCGCTTCGTGTTACCCGAAACGGGGAAGCGCAAATCATTTCACTTCCGGCCGAGCTTTTGTATTACAATAACGTATTTACACTTGATTTTTCGAGCATGACGTTGTGCGAGGGGGTATTGCTGCTAAGGTCCGTGCTGCTCGTCGCGCTGCGTGTCGTTCTCACGCTGGCGCTTGAAGGTTTTGTGTTTTACTTGTTCCGCTTCCGCGATAAACGAAGCTGGGTGACGTTTTTTGTTATCAATCTGATCACACAAGGATTTTTAAACACAGTGTTATCCGGCGGCTCAATCAACGGCGGTTTTTTGCTGCTTTCGCTCATTCTTCTTGAGATTCTTGTTGTGATCGTTGAGATTCCTGCATTCCTTATCGCGCTAAAGGAGGGCAAGTGGTGGAAACGGCTGCTGTATGTGGTTAGCGCAAACCTCTTGAGCTTGCTCCTGGGCGGCATACTTTTATCATATCTGCCCGTTTAGAATGAAAAATGCATTTTGAACTATAGAGATATTGCACAATTTAAAAGGAAGAATTATACTTATAAATAAGTATAAAAATGGCAAAAAATGACAATTTCCGTAACGCATACTTCAGCCTTGATCGTACTTGATTTGCGACGCAGGGGAGCATAGGGTTATGCGTAAGCGGTATTGCCGGAGGGTGGGCAAATGACGATGATCAGCACTGTTGTTCTAGCAAGCCAAATATTTGCTGCACCTTCTGTGCGAGACGTTTTTGCATCCGTCGGAACTTTTCTGATCGCTAACGCACGCGAAGCAAATGCGGCAGAGCTTGCTATCATCAGCGTCCTAGTCATTCTCATGCTTGTCCTTCTCTACATTGCGAGAAACTTAGGTGCCTCCAAACGCGAACTTGAGCGCTTTAACGAACTTCGCAAGGCTTTTTTTGACGCGGAGGATACCGTTACCTATTTGAAAGACGAGCGCATGCGTTTTGCGTTTGTCAATTCCGCATTTGAAAAGTTCTGTGGGATGAACGAACAGGAAATTATTGGAAAAACTTCGCAGGAGGTGCTTCCTGCCGCCATTTCCGACGTTGTCCGCCAGATAGAGGCCGAGGCGCTTGAGGATATGCGCATCCAGACCGGCAATGTGGATTGGGAGCGGCGCGTTTATAAAATTACGGCATTTCCGGTAAACATGCTCAACGGTAGCGTAGGTGTGGGCGTATATTTGCGCGACGTTACGTTGGAGAACAGCCATATGAAGCTGCAGCAAAGGCTTCTTAAGCGCAACGAAATTCTGGTGGACGTGCTCAACGGCAGCTTTAAAACAAGGGAAGAACAGCTTCAATACATGCTTTTGCAGGCACTCGAACTGACCGAGAGCAAGTATGGCTGCATTGTGCTTTATGACCAGCAGAACGACTCGTTCTATGAAGCTACGCTTTCCAACTCGGTTGCCGGCGACTTTGGCGACAAGATTGCCGGACCGGTTGTACCTGATTTTTTGATCGACATCTATCGGGAAGCTGTGAAAACGAAAAAGCCGATCATCCAAAACGATTATCAGGATTATCTTGCCCAAAAAGGAAAAACATCCCCCTTTGCTCCCAATCCCATGCGCTACCTATGCGTTCCCGTGGTGATTGATGGGAATATTCCGGCCGTAGTGGGTTTGGCTGATCGTGAAACCCCTTATTTTGGAAATTCGGCCTATGAGGCGACACTTCTGATGAACACCACATGGAATGCGCTTGAACGCCGCGAGGCGCAGGAAAACTTGATCTTCGCGCGCAACAAATATTTGCAGACCATTCTCTCCATCGGCGACGGCGTGATGGTTGTGGACAAGCTCGGGAAAATCGACATGCTCAATACCGTGGCTGAAAAGCTTACCGGTTGGTCGCTTGAAGAAGCCAAGGGCAGGCCGTATACGGAGGTTTTTGTACTTCAAAACGAGAGGCATCCAACCTCGATGGATCCTATCGAGCGCGCGCTCGCAAGCAACACCGTTGAAACCATGGAGAGCGATGCTGTTTTAACCTCGCGCAGCGGGGAACGCTACTTCTTGGAGGATAGCGCCGCGCCCATCCGCGACGAATCCGGAGAAACCGTGGGTGTTGTTCTTGTGTTCCGCGACGTTACGGATAAGCGCGAGCAGCGCGGCCGCATCGAGTATCTAAGTATGCATGACTCACTGACCGGCCTCTATAACCGCCGTTATTTCGAAGAGCAGATTCTTCGCTTCGATACGCCCGAAAACCTGCCGATCAGCGTAATCATGGGTGACGTAAACGATCTGAAGCTTACAAACGATATTTTCGGTCATTCCGCGGGCGATCTTTCCATTGTCCATTCCGCGCAAGCCATTCAGAATGTCTGCCGCCCCGGAGACATCGCGGCGCGTTGGGGTGGCGATGAGTTTGTACTGCTGCTCCCTAAAACGATGCCCGAACAGGCGGCGCTCATTGTAGCGCGGATTCATGAAGAAATGTCTTCGCGTCGCGTTGCGGCGCTTCAATGCACCATGTCGCTCGGATATGATGTAAAAAGCGCGGCCGGTGAAGATATATGGCGTGTTCTCAACAGCGCAGAGCAAAAGATGTACGCCGAAAAAACGACCGACAGAAGCCGATTGCAGACGAGCACGCTCGATGCCATTGTACAAGCGCTTTACGACAACTCCCAGCGCGAGCGGGAGCATGCCGAGCGCACAAGCGCTTACTGTGTGATGATCGGCCGGGCAATGGGCCTTCCCGAAGATGACCTTGCAAAGCTCAAGGATGCGGGCACCCTGCACGACATCGGCAAAATCGTGCTCGATCAAAACCTCGTGAGGAAAACGAGCGTGTATACCGAGTCCGACGCGAGCGAAATGAAAAAGCACGCATCCGTAGGCTACCGCATTTTAAATTCGTTTGATAGCACGCTCAACTTGGCGGAGGCCGTGCTTTCGCATCATGAGCGGTACGACGGCTACGGTTATCCCAAAGGCCTCAAAGGAACGCAAATCCCGATGATGGCGCGTATCATTTCCGTGGCTGAAAGCTATGAGCGCATTACGCGCGACTCCGCCGGCGTGAATGCCCGCACGCCCATTGAAGCGCTCGACATCCTTACCCAAAATGCGGGTACACAGTTTGACCCGTACATTGTGGAGCTGTTTGTTAAGCTCATTTGCGAGCGGGAACTTGGCGAAGAAGGCACCGGCGTGCGCAATATTTGATTTTAGAAAGAAGAAGGGCATTTTGCCATGAAAGAAGAAACAGAAAAACTTGTAGAGCGTTTCCTCGACGACGAAGGCCGCGTGAAACAATTCCCAGCGAAAGCCATACCGCGCGAAGCGGTGCTTTGTTATCTGGCCGAGAAATTTGAGCTTGACGTGGAATACAAAGAGCGCGAGGTCAACGCCATTTTGACGCAATGGCATACATTCAACGATTATTTTATTCTGCGCCGATCGCTGATCGAATCGGGTTACCTCAAACGGCTCAACGATGGCAGCAAGTATTGGAAAAATCCCGAAAAGAAAAAGGAAACGTCAGAGCAAACGACGCTATAACCCACAAATAGCAAATAAAACGGCTCCCGTGAAGGTTCGCGGGAGCCGTTTTTACTGCTGCTTATTCGGTGCTGTTTACCACTTCTCGTACTAAAATTGTCTTTAGTATTTGCGGGTCTGCCTTGCCGGTGGCGGCTTTCATCACATACCCCATCAGCGCTTGCAGCGCATCCGCTTTTCCGGCACGGTAATCGGCAGCGGCCTTGGGGTTTTCTTTGATCGCTTCTTTTACAAGCGCCGTCAGCGCCGCCTCGTCGCGGAGCTTAAAAAGCCCCATTTCTTCAGCCAAAGTACCGGGGGCTTTGCCGGTCTCCCACATGGCGCGAAGCACCTGTTTTGCGGCGCTTGCGCTTAGGCTGCCGTTTCCCATCATTTCGCACAATGCGGCAAAATGGACGGCATCGATCCGTGCGGCAATGCTTTCCTCAGCTTCGCGCAAACGAAACACCGTTCCTATGAGAAGGTTTGCAGCAACTTTGGGGTAGGCAGTTTGCTGCGCCACGGCCTCAAAATAATCCGCCACTTCGCGTTCGAGCGTCAGCTGCGCGGCAATGGGGGCGGCGAGGTTGTAACGCGCCATGTAGCGCCGCTTTCGTGCCTCGGGCAAAACGGGGAGCGCGGCGGCGATTTTCTCTACCTCGGTACGGTCGGTCACGATGGCGCACAAGTCGGGGTCTGGGAAGTAGCGGTAGTCGTCCGCATTTTCCTTGCGGCGCATGGTGTAGGTTTTGCCGCTTGCTTGGTCGAAACGGCGCGTTTCCTGCACGATCGCTTCTCCGGCCTCAATCGCGCGTATCTGGCGAGCTGCCTCGTACTGTGCCGCGCGGCGCACAGATTGGAAGGAGTTGAGGTTTTTGATTTCCGTGCGCTGTGTGAGAGCGCTCTCGCCAAGCTTGCGCACCGAAAGGTTCACGTCGCAGCGCATGGAGCCCTCGTTCATTTTGCAGTCGGAAATGCCTGTGTAAAGAAGAATGGCGCGGAGCTTTTCCAAAAAAGCGGCAGCTTCCTCGGGGCTTCTCAAATCCGGCTCGGTCACGATTTCGATGAGGGGAACGCCGCAACGGTTGCAGTCGAGAAGCGTGCCATGTACGGGATCATGTGTGAGCTTGCCCGCGTCCTCCTCCAGATGGATGCGGGTGATCCGCACGGTTTTTTCTCCTTGTTCGGTTTCAAGCGTTATATAGCCGTTTGCGCAAAGCGGAAGGTCGTACTGCGAAATTTGATACGCCTTGGGGAGGTCGGGGTACACATAGTTTTTGCGGTCGAGTTTGGAATAAGGTGCTATAGCACAGTTTGTTGCAAGCCCCGCGCGTATGGCGTACTCGACTGCCGTACGGTTAAGCACGGGAAGTGCGCCCGGCATGCCCGTGCAAACGGGGCATATCTGCGTGTTGGGTGGAGCCCCGAAGGCAGTAGAACAGGAGCAGAAAATTTTCGATTGGGTTTTTAGCTCCACATGAATTTCAAGGCCGATTACAATTTCATACATCATGCTTCACCTCCAAAGGCAGGCGCGCTCATGTGGTAGGCGCCGTACGCGCGCTCAAACGACGCGCCGAGCGCGAGAAGCGTACTTTCGTCAAAGGCTTTTCCGATAAGCTGCATCCCAACGGGAAGCCCGTCCGTTTCGCCGCAAGGCATGGATAGCGCAGGAAGACCCGCGATGTTCACGGGAACGGTGCAGATATCGCCGAGGTACATGGCAAGCGGGTCGCCTATTTTTTCGCCGAAGGGGTAGGCTGTGGTAGGGGTAGTGGGGGTGAGCACCGCGTCAAAGCGGCAAAACACTTCATCAAACGCCCCCGAAAGAAGCGTGCGCACCTGAAGCGCTTTTTTGTAATAGGCGTCGTAATAGCCCGCGCTAAGTGCAAACGTGCCAAGAAGAATGCGACGTTTTACCTCCGCACCGAAGCCCTCGCTGCGAGAGCGAAGGTAAAGCTCCTCAAGCGTTTCGCAGTTTTTTGCGCGGTAGCCGTAGCGCACGCCGTCAAACCGTCCGAGGTTTGAGCTTGCCTCGGCGCTTGAAATGATGTAATAAGCGGGCAGCGCGTGGGAAAGCGAAGGCATGGAAACCTCTTCTACCTTCGCGCCGAGCGATTCAAACCGTTGCGCCGCATGAAGCACGGAATCCTTTACACCCGCGTCGATGCCCGCACCGAAGAATTCGCGCGGCAAAGCAAGGCGCATCCCTGAAACCTCCCGTTCGAGCGCGCGCTGAAACCCTGTTGTTAAATTAGGCACGGAGGTAGAGTCGTGTTCGTCGTAGGCACAGATGGCGTCGAGTACAATGGCGCAATCCTCTACGGTCTTCGTAAAAGCGCCGATCTGATCGAGCGAGGAGGCAAACGCCACAAGCCCGTAACGCGAAACGCGCCCGTAGGTGGGCTTCATGCCCACGATGCCGCAAAATGCCGCGGGCTGGCGGATGGAACCGCCTGTGTCGGAGCCCAAAGCATAGGCCGCTTCGTCGGCCGCTACGGCGGCGGCCGAGCCGCCCGAGCTGCCGCCAGGTACGCGCTTTAATTCACGCGGGTTTTTGGTGGTTTGGAATGCGGAGTTTTCGGTGCTCGAGCCCATGGCGAACTCATCCATATTTGTTTTTCCAAGAAATACCGCGCCCGCGTTGGAAAGCGCTTTTACAACGGTTGCTTCGTAAGGCGCACGGAAGTGCTCGAGTATTTTAGAGGCGCAGGTGGTATGGCCAAAGGCCGTGCAAAGGTTATCTTTGAGTGCGGCGGGAATGCCTGAAAGCGCTGGCAAATCCTCGCCCGAAGCACGCCGCGCGTCGATCCTCGCGGCTGTGTCAAGCGCCAAGTCCGCAAAAACCGAAAGGTACGCGCTGATGTGCGGCTCAACCTTTTCTATGCGCGAAAGGTAAGCCGCTGCGGCCTCCACGGCGCTCAGTTCGCGCGCGACAAGTTTTGTGCTAAGCTCCTTTATGCTCATGTGTGTAATGTCTTTCATAGGCTGTCCTCCCGTTCAATGGCGGCGGGAACACGGATGTAGTCCCCGTAAAGCTCAGGCGCGTTTTTAAGAAGCGGAGCCTGCTCAAAAAAGTTTGCTTCGTCGGTTCGCAAAACGTTTTGAAGCGGGGCGATGTGCGCGGCGGGAGCGATGCCTGTGGTGTCGACCCCGTTGAGCTGCGAAGCAAAGCCGAGGATTGCGCCAAGCTCTTTTTGAAGTGTGCCGCGCTCATCTTCATTAAGCGAAAGCGAGGCGAGCTGCGCCACGCGCGCAATGTCGAAAGCAGCTGTGGAGGGGGAGTTTGGCGAAGCGTGTATGGTAGGAGCTCCATCGCCAAAGGCGGAAATGTGAAGCTCCTTGAGCTGTGCATCCTCCACAGGATCGGGCGCATTGGTCAAAAGGCATTTCGCATCCTTCGTTTTGGGGAAGGCGGTCACGTCGCGCAGGGAATCCGCGCCGCTTAAAAGCATCACAAACCGGTCGAGCCCAAAGGCAAAGCCGCCATGCGGCGGGGTGCCGTAGCGAAACGCGCGGATGAAAAACCCGAAGCGCCGTTCAACCTCTTCGTCGCTAAGCCCAAGCGCCTGAAACATGGCCTGCTGCACGTCGCTTGAATGAATGCGTACGCTGCCACTGCCTAGCTCCACGCCGTTGAGCACCACATCGTAGGCCTGTGCGCGCACGCGGGCGGGGTCGCTGAGCAAATACGGAAGATCCTCCTCGTGCGGCATGGTAAACGGGTGATGCGAGGCGACAAAGCGTTTTTCCTGTTCGCTGTATTCAAACTGCGGAAAGTCCACCACGAAAAGAAACGCAAACGCGGCCTTGTCGCGAAGATCGAGCATGTCGGCAATTTCAAGCCGGAGCGTACCGAGCGTACGCCGCACGGTGGCAAGCTTATCCGCGCAAAAAAGAACAAAGTCGCCGTTTTCAGCGCCGGTTCGGGAAAGGATATCCTCCCAAGCTTCTTGCGTGAAATACTTCTGGAGAATGGAGTTTACGCTGCCATCCTCGCGTAGCATGATCCAAGCCATGCCCTTTGCGCCGCATTGGATCGCGCGCTTGGTAAGAAGCTCGATTTCCGTTTTCGTGAAGCGCGCGCCGCCTTTCACTGTGAGAGCGCGCACAAAGCCACCCTTTTGCACAACGCTTTGGAACACCGAGAACCCGCTTTTAGCGGCAATGTCCGTTACGTCGAGAATGGGCATTGCAAAGCGGAGATCCGGTTTATCGCTGCCATAAAGATCCATGGCTTGCTGCCATGTAAGACGCAGAAACGGCTTCTCAAGCTCGATGCCCATCACGGTTTTCATCAAGCTTTTGAAAAGCGTTTCAAGGTGAACGAGAATATCTTCTTGCGTTACGAAGGAAAGCTCCATGTCAAGCTGGGTGAATTCCGGCTGGCGGTCAGCTCTTAAATCTTCATCGCGGAAGCAGCGGGCCACCTGATAATAACGGTCGAGCCCACCTACCATCAACAGCTGCTTGAAAATTTGCGGGCTTTGGGGGAGCGCATAAAACTCACCCGCGTGTACGCGGCTTGGCACAAGGTAATCGCGCGCGCCCTCCGGCGTGCTTTTGGTGAGGATGGGGGTTTCCACATCTACAAACCCTTGTGCATCAAGGTAATCGCGCGCAGCCTTTACCACCTTGTGGCGAAAGCGCAGCGCCTGCTGCATTTGCGTGCGGCGCAAATCGAGGAAGCGGTATTCCATGCGAAGATCCTCGCGAATGCGCGCGGAATCCTCCAAGGAAAAGGGGAGCGGAGCGGCCTCGGAAAGGACTGTAAACGAATCGGCCCTCAACTCGATGGTGCCGGTTTTGAGCTTTTCGTTGTAGGTTTGTGCATCGCGAATGTACAAAAGCCCCTCCGCGCTCACAACCGATTCGAGCCTTGCGTTTTCCGCCGCATAAAACGCGCTCTCACCAAGAAGCGCCTTATTGCATACGACCTGCAATGTCCCCGTATAGTCGCGCACGTCAAGGAATACAACCCCGCCCATGTCGCGCTTGTGAAAGACCCAGCCGCTCACCCTGATGCGCTGCCCAACGCGGTTTTGCGTCGGCGTGCCGCAGTGCTCTGTTCGGTACATAACGCCACCTCCAAAGAAAAAATGAATAAAAAAACACAGCCAATCGTCCCTCTTTGGGACGAAAGACTGTGAGCCTTTCGCGGTACCACCCAATTTGGCGTAAATACGCCCTCTTTATAACGACGCGCGAACTTGCCGCGGATCGCCTACGGCTATAACGCGCCGTGCGCGTCCGAGCCTACTTGCCGCCAAAACAGGGGCTTTCGGTCGGAGGCTCCGAGCTGTTCTTCCCCTGCGCCGCCGTGCCGCGCTTTCACCTTGCCGCGGCTCTCTAAGACATTGTACGCAGGATACTCTTCTCATCATCGCCTGAATGAAAATACAATTATATTATGAGCATTATATGCGCGCGCATTCGCATTGTCAATAACATTTCTTTCCTGCGGAAGAAATTATGCTTGTGCTCATAAATTTTGATTTTCATGCAAATAGCAAAAACGGTACTTTAAGCGAAAAAGAAAAGCCGGGTAGCGATTTTACCCGGCTTCAAGTTCATGCTATTTTAGAAAGAATATTTTCCAAAACCGCCGTCCATACGAATGTCCTTGCTGCTTTGTGCCGGACGAGCTTGTTTTTGCGGCGCATTTGTCTGCTTTGCCTGTGGGGCGGTGGCCTCCTTCACGGTGAACTGGCTCACCTGCTGCCGGAGCATTTCCGCCTGCCCGCTGAGCTCCTCACTTGTTGCGGCTTGCTCTTCGGCAGTGGCAGAATTCGTTTGCACCACCTGTGACATCTGCTCA
The DNA here is from genome assembly GCA_023416895.1 of Bacillota bacterium. GTDB lineage: Bacteria > Bacillota > Clostridia > Christensenellales > CAG-138 > UBA7707. The sequence goes on from JAEZGQ010000002.1 coordinate 16,678, forward strand.
ATGCCCCTGTTCACCTGAGAAATGGCCGTCGCTTGCTCGTTGGAAGCGGCTGCAATATCGCTTACGAGCTTTGCGGAAGCCTCTACCGCTTCTACGATGCGCTTAAGCTCTTCGGCGGTTTCGTCCGCAATCATGGAGCCGACTTCCGCTTTTTTTACCGAGCTTTCGATAAGCGCCGTTGTCTCCTTGGCGGCTTGGGCACTCTTGCCTGCAAGGTTCCTTACTTCCTCAGCGACTACGGCAAAACCCTTTCCATGTATACCCGCGCGCGCCGCTTCCACAGCCGCGTTGAGCGCGAGGATGTTCGTTTGGAACGCGATGTCGTCGATCACCTTGATGATCTTGCCGATGCTGGAGGATGCCTCGTTGATCTCCGCCATTGCGTTCTGTAGTTTTTCCATGTGCTCGCTGCCGCCCAAAGCACGTGCCCGTGCACCGCCGCTCAGCTCGCTCGCCTTGGTCGCACCCACGGCGTTTTCACGCGTTTGCCCCGCGATGGCGCTGATGGAAGCGGTAAGCTGCTCAATCGCACTCGCCTGCTCCGTTGCGCCCTGCGAAATAGCCTGGCCTCCGGCGGAAACCTGCCTGGTTCCTGCTGAAACCTGATCAGCCGCGGTACGGATGTCTGAGAGCACTGCACTCATGGAATCCGCAATGGTGTTGACGGAGGTTTTAAGCTTCAAAAATTCGCCGCGGTATTCTCCCGTTATGGCAATGTTAAAATCACCGCTTGCCATATGGGAAAGAAGCTCACTCAACTCGCCGATATAGCCGCGCAGCGTTTCAATGGTATCGTTGAGCGCATGCTTAATGGTGGCATAGTCGCCTTTGTAATCGCCTTCTACAGCAATGTCAAGCCTGCCTTGCGAAAGCTCGACAAGTACATTGCTCGCTTCGTTCACAGGCTCTATCACGGCGTCGAGCGTGCTATTGATGCCTTCAAGAATTTCCTTATATGCGCCCTGATGCTTTTCGGGGTCGGCACGGTAAGCAAGGTTGCCGCTAAGCGCTGCCTGGGTGAGGGAATTCGTATCTTCCACAAGCTCGTTGAGGGTGTTGCTCACACCGCAAATGGCGTTGAAAATCGTGCCGAACTCGTTTTTCTGCTTTACGCTTTCGGTGATGTTCAAATCGCCCTTCTTAAGGCTTTCGGTAACCTTCACGATCTTTTTCACGGGGGATACAAGCCGGAAAATGTTTAGGAAGGTCGCTAAGAACATAACCGCAACACCACCGAGGATCAGCAGCAACACATTTCGCAACATGGCGTCACGGCTGCCGTATGCTTCGGAAGTTTCCACGGCAAAGGCGCTGGAAAACGATGTATCCATGTGGGAAAGCGAAATGGGCCGGTAAAAGATATAGGCAGGGTTTCCGGCGATGGACGTTGCGTCGTTTTTAAAAAGAGCCTCTCCATTTTTTACTGCTGCGAGCGCTTCGGATACATCCGTATCCGCGGCGTCGCTGCCGTATACAGTGCCTACCCGACTGGCATCTCTCGAATGGGAGAGCAAGGTGCCGCTGTTGGTGAGAATGTAGCTGTATGCGCTTGTATAATCGCCTGTCTTCTGCCCGAGCGCACTGAGCTTTTCAACAGTGATGTTGCAGCATACCGCGCCCACAAAAGTACCGGTGCCGTTTGTAATGGGGTAACTTACTGTTACCACGGATTTGCCGCCGGCCATGTCGTTTGCGTAAGGTTCGGAAAAATGGGGCACGCCGGAAGACTGTACTTCGTTATAGGCTTCCATGGTGGAATACACTGCATAGTCGTTGCCGGTAAGGCAGGTAACGCCGGCTCCGTCGCGGTAAACATAGAAAGAAAGGCCGGTTGGTGTGTTGTCGACGATCAGATTAGGCACCCATGCCACATAAACGCTGTCAATTCTGTCGTCGTTCAGACAATCCTTCAGCGTCTTCTGTACAATTTTTGAGAAGGTAGGCTTATCAAGGCCGCCATCCGAAAGCCTTCCCATGAAGATGGAGAGGGAGTCCGCATAAGCGGAAACGGCACCGAAAAATTCGGAAACCTCCGCTGCGTTCTGCTCAGCCAGCATTTCAACGTTCTTTTGCGCGTTCTTTGTTAAAACATCCGAAAGAGAAAGGTTCAGATACGCGTATATCGCCGCCATCACCGCAAACAAAGCAAGCAGTACGACAGCCGTGATATGAACCGATAGCTTGTGAAAAATCTTTGCCTTTGCAAGGGGTTCGGTGACGGGCTTTGTTTTTGCTTGCAAGGTTTTTTTGACGCGTGGTCTGAAAATGGGGTGGTTTTTGAACTTGGTCCGGATGCTCTGCAAAAATTTACTCGTTTTCTTCATTGCTCCTCCCAAATATACCGTATCCTATAAAAAATAAGTCATACTATTAGTTCGTGACTTTTTCGTCCAAAAATTAGCAATTTCGACATAATAATAATATACGCATTGCCGCCGGGAAGCAAATATATTGAATTCATGTCTATTTTCAGCCATGTTGGAAAAACAAACGGCGTTGAAGAGACCTCCGCAGTATGTGCGGAGGTCTCTTTTTTCTGGCATATAGATTCAATAGTTTCCGAGCCCGCCGCTGGACAGATTTTTGTGCTTTCGGCAGGATGAGCTTGTTTTTAGGGATTGCTCGACCGCTGCGCTTACGTTGTGGCCGTTTCCTTTATGTTGAATTGGCCCACCTGCTGGCGGAGCATTTCCGCCTGCCCGTTGAGCTCCTGGCTCGTTGCGGCCTGTTCCTCGGCGGTGGCGGAATTCGTCTGTACCACCTGCGACATCTGCTCGATGCCTCTGTTTACCTGCGAAATGGCCGTCGCCTGCTCGTTGGATGCGGCGGCGATGTCGCTCACAAGCTTTGCGGAGGCCTCTACCGCGTCTACGATGCGCTTAAGCTCTTCGGCGGTTTCGTCCGCGATCTTTGAGCCAGCCTCCGTTTTTTTCACTGAACTTTCGATGAGCGTCGTTGTTTCCTTGGCAGCTTGCGCACTCTTGCCCGCAAGGTTTCTTACTTCCTCGGCGACTACCGCAAAGCCCTTGCCGTGCACGCCCGCACGCGCCGCTTCCACCGCCGCGTTGAGCGCGAGGATGTTCGTTTGGAATGCGATGTCGTCGATTACTTTGATGATCTTCCCGATGCTTGCGGACGCTTCGTTGATTTGAGCCATCGCGCCCTGCAATTTTTCCATATGCTCGCTGCCGCCCAAAGCACGTTCCCGTGCGCCGCCGCTCAGCTCGCTCGCCTTGGCCGCACCTACGGCGTTTTCACGCGTTTGCCCCGCGATGGCGCTGATGGAGGCGGTAAGCTGCTCGATTGCGCTCGCCTGCTCGGTTGCGCCCTGTGAAATGGCTTGGCTCCCATCGGATACCTGCTTTGTTCCGGCGGAAACCTGATCCGCAGCGGCGCGGATGTCCGAAAGAACATGGCTCATGGAATCCGCAATGGTGTTGACGGAGGTTTTGAGCTTTAAGAATTCGCCGCGGTATTCGCCCGTGATGGCAACGCTAAAGTCTCCGTTTGCCATGCGGGAAAGAAGCTCGCTCAATTCGCCGATGTAACCGCGCAGGGTTTCAATGGTGTCGTTGAGCGCATGCTTGATGGTGGCGTGATCGCCCTTATAATCACCTTCCACGGCAATGTCAAGCCTGCCCTGCGAAAGCTCTACAAGTACGTTGCTGGCTTCATTTACGGGTTCGATCACAGCGTCGAGGGTGCTGTTGATGCCGTCGAGAATCTCCTTGTATGCACCCTGATGCTTCTCAGGGTCGGCGCGGTAAGCAAGGTTGCCGCTATGGGCCGCCTGGGTGAGGGCTGTCGTATCGTCCACAAGCTCGTTGAGGGTGCTGCTCACGCCGCAGATGGCGTTGAAAATCGTACCGAACTCGTTTTTCTGCTTCACGCTTTCGGTGATGTTCAAATCGCCTTTTTTAAGGTTTTCTGCGACCTTCACGATCTTTTTCACGGGGGATACAAGCCGCAAAATGTTAAGGAAGGTGGCTGCGAACATAACAACAGCGCCGACAATGATCACAACAAGCAACTTTGCCATGATCGCATCGTGCTGCGCCATCATTTCGGAAGTGTCTACGACAAAGGCACTGGAATACGCGTAGCTGAAACCGTCCGGCTTGATGGGCCTGTAAATGATGTGGGCCGGGTTTCCAGTGACTGCGTTTACACCTTCGGTACTTAATGCAAGACCGTTTCCTACTGCATCCAAAACCTTTGCTGCGTCCGTATCGGCAGTGGTGTCGCTCCCGTATGCAGTGCCGACGCGTTCGGGGTGAACGGAGTGGGAAAGAATCGTTCCCGCGTTTGTAAGCGTATAGTTGTATGCGGTGTCATAGCCGCCGTGAGCAGCGGCCAGATCATTGATCTTGTTTGCGTTGATGTCAAAATTAACAACGCCAAGTACTTTGTCACTCGCGTCAAAAACGGGATAGCTCACAGTCACAAGCCAGTTGACGTCGCCGTTATACACTGCGTCGTCGTATGGCTCCGTGAGGTGTGCAGCACCTGTTTCAAAGGATACGGAGTAATACTCAAGCGAGCGGTATTCACTGTAATTGTTTTTAATTTCCGTAAGTAACTTGTCGCCATCGGTGCGGCATACGTAAAATGACAGGCCATTTGGCGTGTGAGGTTCTCCGGCGTTTGGTTCCCATGCAACGTACGCGCCGAAAATTCGCTCGTCATCCAAGTATTGTTTGAGGGTGGCAACGATGGAGTTTTCATACTGCATCTTGTTCATATCCGCATTAGCAAACTGCTCCATCTGAATGGAGAGTGACTTCGCATACGAAAGCATGGAGGAAAAGTACTCTGTGAGTGTCTGTGCGTTTTGTGTGGCAAGCAGCTCCGCTTTTTCCTTAGCGCTTGCTGACATAGCCGACGAGAGGGAGTTGCCCATGATTGCATAGATTACGCCCATTACTACGACAAGGGAAGCGAGCACAACTGCTGTAACCATAAAGGTTAACTTTTGCCAAGCTTTTTGTTTGATTAGTTGCTTCAAGACCAAGAACCTCCAAGTTAATACCATTAATAAATTAATCGGTTTTTTACCAAAGAGAATCCAGCTTTTCCTGCTACTCGCATAGATTTTATTTTTTTACGCAATTAAGATAAGACTGTGCGCCTGCAAAAGGAGTTTGCTACGCGCATGACAAATGTGCAAAAAACGCTCATCCGACGCATAAAAACATCCGAAAGAATAATGTATGGACAAACGGCCGTATCGCGACCATCCAACGGAGGTGTACTGGAAATGAAAAGGAACCGTTTTGTGTTGTGCGCGCTTTTTGCAGCGCTTTTGCTTGTTCTCACGGGATGTGCAGCCGAAAACAATGTGGGGGAGGCAACGCCTAGTGCATCTCCTACGCCGGGGCCTACGTTTGCCATGCCGGAGCTGCCGGCGAACACGGAGGAAGCGCTTGTCCAATACGATTCTCTCTCGCTTGACGAACAGCTTGCTTGCCACTCCATTGGCCGGCTTGTACATTTGGCGGCTGAGGACAATCCGGGAACGGATTATTACGAAACCATACGAACCTACATCACGTCGTATATGGCGTCGGGCGGCGTTACGCTGCCGGAGGGCTTCACCGTTTCACAAGATGGCGGCACAGAACTATATCTTGAGGGCGACACGCAGGGGGAGAGCGCGCCTTCTGCGAAGTTCTACATCACCAATTTCAATTCGCCCGAGGGCGGGGAAAGCGTGATCGCCTCCGTGATCGAGCTTGAAAGTGACTATTTGGCCGGGGACGATTTCCCACGCTACATCGCGCGCACGGTGCTTACGCCGCAGTCGCCCAAAAGCACCGAGAACTTTTTGTTCGATGCGGATGGCGACGGTTCTCTCGACTATGCATTTCGTTTCTATGTTCCCAATACGGAATATGACCAAAGCCAAAGCGAATGCTATATCATCCACTTAAAGGACTGGCGCTTTGAGATGCAAAGCGTAACGCCCGAAACTTGGGCCGAGGCGAAAAAAGGCTACGAGCATTATTGCGCGGTGTATGCCATGCGCGAGAATGTAAAAAAGGGTGTCAATTTGCTGGCGCAATCGTTCGAGCATCCAAGCGTGCTTTTGACCCCGTATAAGGGAAGCGGAAGCCGCGGTACCTACACGGTAAACGACCTTTACGAGGTACAAGGTGAAACGGGCACGTTTACCGTCAAGTATCTTTATGAGGGCGGCGTTTCCACGTGGCAACTTTCTTTGGCCCTTTCTGAGCAAACGCTTGAAGGCGGTTTCAGCGCAGGCGCGGCGGATGCGGCGATGTATGAAACGGGGCTTTTGTGCGTTGATTTGACCGAGGACGGGAAAGAGGAGATCATCCTGAGCGTAATGCCGCAGGGTGCCACAACGGGCGGTGAGCTTCATGTGTTCTCCGAGCGTGACGGTGTGCTCAAGGAAATTTTGACCGTGTGCGACGGCAACCCGGAGCAGAAGCAGGCGCAGTACAAAGACTCCTATTTTGTGATTCCCGACGGTTATGTACACAAAGACGGTGTTTCGGTTTTTGGGTTGAACAACGTATACACCCGTGCTACTTGCATTTCCACCTCCGGCTTAAAGGTTTTGCGCATCACCGCAGAAAGAGGTAGTACGACCGCGCAAACGTACCTTTGGTGGAACGGCGAGGCATTTGAGATCGTATACCAAGCTGCGTTTTAACCTGCAAATTTATCGATAATGTGGTGCAAGCCGCTTTCTAAAAATACGAGGGCCGCATACATCGTATGCGGCCCTCGTATTTTGCCTACACTTTCATAAAAGCGCTGTTAATCTGAGGCGCATTCCCCAACTGCGCAAAAAGCGCATAGTATGGTGCATGCAGCGTGTATTGCAATTATTGAGAGGGAAGAAAAGGTGATTTTGATATGTGCGGAATCACAGGGGTGATCCATTATGAACAAAACCTGTCCGAACGCCGCGAAACCATCGTGCGTATGATGGATACGTTAAAGCGGCGCGGGCCGGATGACGCGGCGTTTTACGCGTCGCCCCATGCGCTTTTGGGGCATAGGCGGCTTGTGGTTGTGGATCCGGAGGGCGGCGCGCAGCCCATGCAGAAAACTGTGGGGGGAACAACCTATACCATCGTTTACAATGGCGAGCTTTACAACACGGAGGAGCTCAGGAGGGAGCTTGCCGCGCTTGGTTTCTCGTTCCGTTCCTATTCGGATACGGAGGTGCTTTTGTGCGCGTACATCGCTTGGGGGACGGGCTGCGTGAAAAAGCTCAACGGCATTTTCAGCTTCGGGGTGTGGAACGAGCGCGACGAAACGCTTTTTTTGTGCCGCGACCCGCTTGGCGTAAAGCCGCTTTATTACGCGAAAAAGGATGGTGCGTTTTTGTTCGGCTCGGAAATTAAGGCCATTTTGGCGTACCCGGGCATGCGGGCAGAGCTCGACGGGGAGGGCGTGCTGGAGCTTATCGGGCTTGGCCCCGCGCACACGCAATCAAGCGGTGTGCTCAAGGGCATTTCGCAACTTCCGGCTGCGCACTTTTTGCTCTGTGGCAAAGAGGGTTTTCACATCGAGGAATACTGGAGGCTTTCGAGCCACACGCACGAAAAAGACCCGCAGGAAACCGCGCAGGAGGTGCGGACGCTCCTTGTTGACGCTGTGAAGCGCCAGCTCGTAGCCGATGTGCCGGTTTGCACCTTCCTTTCGGGCGGGCTTGATTCAAGCGCCATTTCCGCCATCGCGGCAGCCGAGTTTGAAAAGCGCGGGGAAAGGCTCAACACTTTCTCCATTGAATACGAAAACAACGCCGATTTTTATAAGAAAAGCGACTTTCAGCCCGACGCGGATGATCTGTGGGTGGACGTGATGGCGGAGCACATCAAAAGCAGCCACACGCGGGTGGTACTCAACAACGCTACGCTTGCAGACGCACTCCTGGATGCTGTGCGCGCCAACGATATGCCCGGCATGGCGGACATCGACTCGTCGCTTTTGCTGTTTTGCGCGGAGGTCAAAAAGAAGGCAACCGTTGCGCTTTCCGGTGAGTGTGCGGATGAGATCTTCGGCGGCTATCCGTGGTATGTGCGAAAGGACTTGGCCTATGCGGGCACATTCCCATGGTCGGGCGCTGTGAAAGAGCGCGAGGCGCTTCTTACCTCGGGTGCAAAAAAGCTCGACTTGCCCGGCTATGTGCAAATGCGCCACCTTGAAACCGTAAACGCAACGCCGCTTTCAGGCGCGGAAAACGCGGAAGAGGCGGAGCACAAGCGCATGTTTTACCTCAACATCAAGTGGTTTATGAACACGCTTTTGACGCGCAAGGATCGCATGAGTATGTTCAACAGCCTAGAGGTGCGCGTGCCGTTTGCGGATCACCGCATCGTTGAATACGCCTACAACATCCCAAAGGATATGCTGTTTTACGGCGGGCGTGAAAAAGGGCTTTTGCGCACGGCCATGCAGGGCATTTTGCCCGAAAGTGTGCTCTGGCGGAAAAAAAGCCCGTATCCGAAAACTTTCAACCCCGTGTACACGGCGCGCGTTACAAAAGCGCTGCAAACCTACCTTGAAGACGGCGACTTGCGGCTTTCACAATTTTTGGATGAAAGCGCCGTCAGGGAGCTTGTGGAAACGGAAGGCCGCTCCTTCCAGCGCCCTTGGTACGGGCAGCTTATGACGGGCCCGCAGCTGATCGCGTACCTTGTACAGCTTGAATACTGGCTCAGGGAATATGACGTGAATGTATTCTTTTAACCGCCTTTAAAAGGCTGCAAATATATCCCGCGGAGGAAACTCCTCCGCGGGATTTCCTATGGAGCGCAAAAAAATGAGAAATTTTTAAAAAAGGTATTGACTTAGAGTTCACTCCAGGTGTTACATTCGTCATGGAAGAAAATGCGGCGGCTTTTTAAGAAGGCGCGCAAATGCCGAAGGGGGAAACGGAATGCAAAAGGTCGTTCTTGGTAGAACAGGGCTTACGGTGGGCAAAAACAGCTTTGGTGCGCTCCCCGTGCAGCGCGTTTCGCAAACAGAAGCGGTGCGCCTTTTGCATAAAGCGTTTCACGGTGGCATGAACTACTTCGATACCGCCCGTTGGTACAGCGACAGCGAAGAAAAGCTTGGCGTCGCGTTTGCGGGCATGCGGGAAAAAATCGTAATCAGCACCAAAACGGGTGCCCGCACCGGTGAGGAGTTTTGGAAGGATCTTTCCATAAGCCTTAACAACCTTCGCACGGATTACATCGACATTTACCAGTTCCATAACCCCTCGTTCTGCCCAAAGCCCGGCGACGGAAGCGGTCTTTACGAGGCGATGCTTGAGGCGAAGGCACAGGGGAAAATTCGTTTCATCGGCATTACGAACCACAGCCTTTCCCTTGCCCGTGAAGCTGTGCAAAGCGGCCTTTATGATACCCTTCAGTTCCCCTTGAGCTATCTATCCTCTGAGGATGACGTGGCTCTTGCGGAACAGTGCCACCGCGCAGATGTGGGCTTCATTGCCATGAAGGCGCTTTCGGGCGGGCTCATCACAAATGCGGCGCTCGCATATGCTTATCTTGCGCAATTCCCGCATGTGGTGCCTATTTGGGGCATCCAGAAGGAAAGCGAGCTCGACGAGTTTTTGTCCTTCAACGAAACCCCGCCTGTGCTCGACGCGCAAGCGCTCCGTCAAATTGAGGCGGATCGCAAACAGCTTTCCGGCTCGTTTTGCCGGGGCTGCGGCTACTGCATGCCTTGCCCCGTAGGCATCAAAATAAACAACTGCGCGCGCATGAGCCTGCTTTTGCGGCGTTCGCCGCAGGCGCAATGGCTCACGGATGAGTGGCAGGCGAACATGCGCCAAATTGAAAGCTGCCTCAACTGCGGGCAATGCTTGAAAAAGTGTCCCTACGGGCTGGATACCCCCGCGTTGCTTCAGGCAAACTATGCGGATTACAAAACTTTCCTTTGATATCGTCGTCTTTTCTTTGCCCGGCAACGGACAAACGGCGGAGAGAGACGGTAAATTTTAAAATTCAGGAGAATCAAAAACCATGGAAGCTGTAAGAAATTATGAACCCTGTTGCTGTATGACGGCAAACTGCGAGCCGCTGTGTTGTGAAATACCCACGCCGCGGCGAACAAAAACCTTTTTTTATCTGGCCGTAGCGCTTGTGGCAACGGTCGCTGCGAGTGTGGCGCTTCTAGCCAAGGTGCCTGTTACGGCAGCAAACGCGGTGCAAACCATGCCCGCCGCCGCGCTCGCCGTAATGGAGCAGCCTTCTTTGCAAAGCGACCTCGGTGCGCTCAACATATCGGAGGCCGAGCGGTTTCTCGCATCCGCTGATACGGTCGTGAAGGTGGATGTTTCCGCCCCGCAGGCGTATGTGAATGGGCATTTGAAAGACGCTGTGACCGTGCCGGTTTCGCTTTTGACGCAAAGCGGCACCATACAGCTTCTATCGGCGCTGCCCGAGGGCTTTCCGGTGCTTGTTTACGCGAGCGACGCTTCGGACGCCGCCTCGGTATATGCCCTCCTCAAGGAGCAGCGCACGGATATCCCCGCGGTCGCCTATGTGGAAGGCGCCGTTGACCCCGCGGTGTTTGTAAACTAAACTACTTAATAAAGAAAAGGGAGGAATGCCGATATGACGATTGCACAGGTGAGCAAGCTATACGGATTAAGTGCGGATACACTTCGTTATTATGAGCGTGTGGGACTGATTCCCGACGTGCGCCGTAGTCAAAGCGGCATTCGCGATTATACGGACGCAGACTGCCGATGGATCGAGTTCATCAAGTGCCTGCGCGCTGCAGGGCTTCCCATTGAGGCGCTCATCGAATATGTAGCGCTTGCGCAGGCGGGTGAAGGCACGCAAATCGAACGCATGAACCTTTTGATGCGAGAAAGGGAAAAGCTTGCCGAACGAATTGAGGAGCAGCAAAAAACGCTTAAGCACCTCGATGATAAAATTGCTTTTTACCAAAATAAAATGAAAGAAGCGCAGAACTAGGAAAAAGGCATACAAACGGAGCCGCGTCGGTTTTGAGTTTTTAAAATCGACGCGGTTTTTTGTATTCAAGGTGATTTTGCGGGTGGCAGGGGTTACTTTTCCGGCAAACAAAGCCGCTTTTCGGTTGACGCGGCGGTTTCGTGTGCTATAATGGCTCTTGGCGCGCCAAAAAACCGTGCTTGAGCGCGCGAACAGGAGAACTGCTGTGAAGTTTTTTAAGGGCTTTTCCGGCATGCTTGCGCGTGAATTTAAGGGCTACAACGCGCAAAAATTCGGCAAGGATATGCTTGCCGGTGTTACGGTGGCAGCGGTAGCGCTTCCGCTTGCTCTGGCGTTTGGCGTAAGCAGCGGCGCAAGCGCGGCGGCCGGGCTTGTAACGGCCATCGTTGCGGGTATCGTCATCGGCGGGCTTTCGGGTGCGTCGTTTCAAATTTCGGGCCCGACGGGCGCGATGACGGCCATTCTTGTTTCGCTTGTGGCGCGTTATGGGATGCAGGGCGTGTTCATCGCCTGTGCGCTCTCCGGCGTGCTTTTGATCCTCGCGGGCGTTTTGAAGCTTGGGGACTTGGTGTCGTTCATCCCGATGCCTGTGATCACCGGTTTTACCTCGGGCATTGCGGTCATCATTGCGCTCGGTCAGGTCAACAACCTCACCGGCCTTTCTTCCGAAGGTACGGAAACCATTGAGCGCATCGTAAGCTATTTTACGCTCCCGCAAAGCATTAACCTGTATTCCGTGGGCATCGGCCTTGCGGTCATTGTGTTTATGGCGCTATACCCCAAAAAGTGGTCGGCGGTGGTTCCGGGTTCGCTTGTCGCGATCATCCTTGCCACGGCGGCCAATGCGGTTTTTGCGCTTCCGGTGGCGGTGGTGGGAGAAATCCCCCAAACGCTTCTTTTGAGCGACAGGCTTACCTTTTCGGGTTTAAACATCAATCGTATGAGTGAGCTTTTGATGCCCGCCGTGAGCATTGCAGCACTCGGCATGATCGAGAGCTTGCTCTGTGGTGCCGCCGCAGGCCGCATGAAGGGCGAAAAGCTCAACGCGGGCGCGGAGCTTATGTCGCAGGGCATCGGCAACCTTATCATGCCATTTTTCGGCGGTGTGCCCGCAACGGCTGCCATCGCCCGCACAAGCGTTGCGGTGAAGGCGGGCGGGCAAACGCGCCTTACGAGCATCATCCACTCCGCGGTGCTTCTGCTCTCCATGTTTGCGCTCGGCGGCATCATGTCAAAGATCCCGCTTTGCGCACTCGCCGGTGTGCTTATGGTAACCGCGTGGCGCATGAACGAGTGGCACGCCATCAAGGATATTTTCCGCAAGCGCTTCAAAAGCGCCATGCTGCAATTTGGCGTTACCATGGCGTGTACGGTGGTGTTCGACCTCACCGTTGCGATCGTGATCGGCGTTCTGTTCTCCCTTTTCACGTTTGTCCTCAAGGTTTCGCAAATGGAAGTTACCGTGAGTGACATCGTGCCTGAAAAGCTCCCCGTGGAGTGCGCTTGCATGACGGGCATTCAGGATACGGCAGTCGTGTACGTGAGCGGGCCTCTTTATTTCGGCTCCATCCGTAGGCTTGAGGACTGTTTGAAGGAGCTTGAGGGCAAGCGCCGCATCGTTTTTTCCATGCGCGGTGTTCCGCTTGCGGACATTAGCGCCGTTCAGGCTGTAACCGACCTTTGCAAGGGCATGATGGACGGCGGCGCGGAGGTTTACTTTACAAGCCTTCAACCGGGCGTGGAGCGCATGTTTGAAAGGTGCGGCCTCAAGCACGCCGTGGGTGCGGATCGTTTTTACTGGAGCACCGACCAGGCCTTCAAGGGCATGGCGGAACTGCCGGAAATGGAATAGAAAAACAGAACGGAGCGTGAGAAATCCATGGAGCCCATTGTTGTTTCCGTGCGCGAAAACCCAAGGTATCTGTCCCTTGCGGTCAATTACTTCGCAGAAAAATGGGGCATCGACGCTCGTGTGTATGAAAACTGCATTTCTCACAGCCTCGACACGCAAAGCCCGCTCCCGCGCTGGTACCTTTTGATGCGGAATGATACCATCATCGGCAGTTACGGGTTGATTGCGAACGACTTTATCAGCCGCCAGGATCTGTGGCCGTGGCTGTGTGCGCTTTACATAGAGGAGAGCGAGCGGAACAAGGGGTTTGGCGGCATGCTTCTCTTACACGGCAGGCATGAGGCGAAGAAGCTCGGCTTTGAAAAGCTCTACCTTTCCACCGATCACACGGGCTACTACGAAAGGTATGGCTGGCGCTTTTTGGAAACAGCCTACGGTCCGTTTGGTGAATCCCGCGTTTACGAGGCGGACACGCTTTTGTGAGTGCCTTATATGCCCCCGCCCCGCATTGCACGGCGCGGGGATTTTTCGTATAATAAACAGGAAGAACCGCCAAGAGGGTGAAGCATATGCCAAGGGAACATGACCATCCGCAGGATGCGGCACACGTGCATCCGCACCGCCACATCCATTCGGAAGAGGAAAAGAAAGCGCTCATCAATAGGCTTGCGCGCATCACCGGCCACATCGAGTCCATCCGCCGTATGATTGAGGAAGACCGCGATTGCAGCGAGGTGCTGGTGCAGCTTGCTGCCGTGCGAAGCGCAGTCAACAGCGCGGGTAAGGCACTTTTGCAAAACCACATCGAGCAATGCCTGGTGGACGCCGTGCGGCACGACGATATGGAGAGCATTCGCGAACTCAACAAATCCATCGAGCAGTTTATCAAATAGCGATAAGTCGCGAAATGTTGCAATGAAAAAGCCCGCCGAATTCTGTTCGGCGGGCTTTCTGCTCTACTTGTAGTGTTTACATCGCTGTACCTGAAATCGCGTAGCAGCTTTCCGTATCGACTTTTAAATCGATGCGGAACAACCCTTCAAAAGCGAGCGCTTCCTCCTCACAGGAACCAAGGGGAACGGAAACATGAACCGCCTCGCCCTGATTGTGATGGGAATTGATCGTCTCGCGCCCGCGCCCGTGTACGATCAAAAACCTGCCGCCCTTTCCAAGCAAAGCGTGAAGTTTTTTTGCAAATCGCGCCTTTTCCGTAAAATGTGGGTAAGCGTTGTACGCAACCGCAAAGTCGTAGTGGCAAGCGGGGGAAAACTCGTAAAAATTCGCCGCGAATAGTTCGATGCGGGGATCCTCCGTTTTTTTACGCGCGTGCTTCACCATTTCGTCCGAAAGGTCGATGCCGTGAATAAGCTGCGGATTGGTTTCGAGCAGCAGTGGGAAAAGCACGCCTGTGCCGCAGGCGATGTCAAGAATGCGTGCTCCTTCCGTTAAGCCCGCAGCGCTTAAAATGCCGCGCAGCAGCGCCGTGTTATCGGCATGCCCGCGCGCGTCCCAATGCGCGGCGCGCTCATCGAAAAAGCATTTTATACGCTCTGTTTGTGTCATGCCAAAATACCCTAATCTTCTTTGGAATGTGAGGAACCTTTTGTTTGGCGCACAATGGGCTCCACAAGCTTCAGCTTTTCAATCGCGATTACCAAAACCGGAATGAACACGATTTGGATGGCGATGCCCGGAAGCGCCGTTACAAACGACGCGGTTAAAAACGCCTCAAAGCCGTACGGTGCGCCGGTGATGCCGAAAAGCACCGCGTTTGCAATGCCCGAAACCACGCGGCCAACAAGCATGGCGGCGAGCAGGGAAACGTAGAGGTTCCATTTAAAGCTCCTGTAAAAAAGCCCCGTCATCGCGCCGTAGGCGCAAAGCTCCAGCGACATGGAAACAGCCACGGGGAAAAGCGGTGGCATGCCCGTAATCGCGGAGGAAAGAAACGGCACGATGAGCCCGCAAGCGGCGCCCCAAGGAACCCCGCAAAGGAGCCCGCAAAGAAGCACGGGAATGTGCATGGGAAGAAGCACCGTGCCTGCGCCAAGCATGTGGAAGAGCATTGGCAGAAGAACACCGAGAGCGGCCATGAGCGCCGCGATTACCAGTTTTTTAACATTTGTACGCATAAAACCTCCCTAAAAAGACCTGTATTAAGTATAACGGCGTTTTTTCGCGCCCGCAAGCCGCAGGGGGGGATGGAGAAAAGACACCCAATGTCAGTCCTCGTAGATTTCCCTTGCGCCTTCTATGGCCTCGCCGACGGATTGTTCTACACAGCGTACGGCACCTTCCGCATCGCGTGATTGAATAAAGTCATTGAGGCGCTTCGCGTTGCCGGATAGGGAACTTATGCCATGCTTTCGCGCAAACCTTGCCCAAAGGCTTAAAATCGGGGCGCGAAAGGAATGATAAATGAGTGGTGCAAGCGTGTTGCCGCTCACGAGCGAAAGCTCGTGATAATACAAAAATGCCGCTTGCGCCGCTTCCTCCGGCGTAGTTGCTTCATCAAAGGCTTTTAGCCGCTCGCAAAGCGTTAAAAGATCCGCATCGGAGGCGTTTTGTGTTGCGAGTTCCGCCGAAAGCCTATCGAGCACGAGCTTAATTTGCAAAATCGATCGAACCTCGTCTCGCCGCAGCCGCCCGCCGTTGTATTTCATAATGGAAAGTAGCGTGTCCGCCGTGCCTTTGCGGCGGTAGTCCGCCACAAACGCACCAACGCGCGGGTGTATCTCCACAAAACCTTTGGCTTCCATTTCGCTTAAACCAGCATTTACGACTGCGCGGCTTACCTGCATATCCCGTGCGAGCTCGCGCTCGGGTGGCAGTTTTGTGCCGATGGGGAGCCGGCCGGAAAGAACCATTGCCTCGAGCTCCTGTACAAAAAGCTCCTTAAGCGAAGGTGCACTCAGTTTGGGAAACTGCATATACAAAACCTCCTAATCATTGGCTTAACCACATACCAAAAGCATTTTATCATGACGTCTGTGCCATTTCAACTCGTTTCTGAAAACAAAAAAGCAGAAAATCAGGCAAGCTTAGCGTTTTGATTGACGAATAAATCACAAAGTGTTACACTATAAAAAGTTCTGGCTCAACCAATTCTATTCACCGTGCCAATCGCACGGCGGCGTCGGCAAAACAGCAGCAACATATTCGGATTTTATAGGGCTTTTTGCCGCGGCAAAACAAGTATTTGGGAGGTTTTGAGGCATGTTTTTGTTTGAGGCGATTCCTTGGTACACGTGGCTGATGTTTCTTGCTGTTACGGCAGGGCTGATCCTTCTCAACGAGTTTTCCCGCATCAACAAGTGGACGGCACTTTTCTGCTTTGGGCTTTTGCCGTTGGCGCTCACCATTTTTGTGTGGCCCAACACCGCCGGGGCAGACTCAAGCACAGGAACATGGTTCCACTGGGTTAAGGTGTATTCTGCGCTTGCGGGCTGCCTGGGCTTCCTTCTCATCCGTATGTCGAAAAAAGTGGAGCAGAGCAAGTTCCGCGTCATTTTCCCTCCCCTTATTCTTGCCATCAACATTTTGGAAGCCTGCATCCGCGACTTTCAATGTTTTAGCCTCAACGGCATCGTGGACGGCGTGATGATGGTAGGCGGCCCGTGGAACATCATGAACGGCATTGCCGGCATTTTGAACATCGTTACCATTACGGGCTTCATGGGTATCTATGTAAGCTCCGATAAGCGGCGCGACATGATGTGGCCGGATATGCTGTGGTTCTGGGTCATCGCTTACGACATTTGGAATTTTGCCTATGTGTACAACTGCGTATCCGACCATTCTTTCTACGCGGGTGCTGCACTCCTCATTGCTCCCACGCTGGCCGCGTTTTTTATCAAAAAAGGCGCGTGGCTCCAACACAGGGCACACACCCTTGCATTCTGGATGATGTTTACCATGGCGTACCCCACCTTTGTGGACGATACCATTTTTGCCGTAAAGTCGAGCCACGACCCCGTGGCGCTTTTCACCGTGAGCGCACTTGCGCTTGCCGCCAACATCGCCGTACTCGTGTATGCGGTGTATCGTATTGTAAAATACAAGCGCAACCCGCTGAAGCAGGAAATCTATACAAACTTGAAGGTATACGCGGAGGTTGCGGCGAAGTAACAGCCGTCAAGCTTTCTAATATCTTAGGCCGCGTGGCGTCCGCTTTTTAGGGGCGTACGTTCGCGCGGTCACGCGAGAAACCGCACAAGGAGAAACCAATGGAAAACTTTAAGATCCTCAGCATCAAACAAAGCGTGTTTGAAAACAACGACCGCGATGCCGACAAACTCCGTGAGGAGCTCAAAGGGAAGGGCGTTTACCTTCTCAACCTTATGTCGTCACCCGGCGCGGGAAAAACCACCACGCTTACAAAAACCATCAACGCCCTAAAAAATGATTTTCGCATCGGCGTAATGGAGGCGGACATCGATTCCGACGTGGATGCGCGTACCATTTCACAAACAGGCGCGCGGGTAATCCAACTTCATACGGGCGGCATGTGCCACCTCGACGCGGACATGACGAGGCAGGGCCTTTACGGCCTTTCAACCGACGAGCTCGATCTGATCTTCCTTGAAAATGTGGGCAACCTTGTATGCCCCGCCGAGTTCGACACGGGCGCAACCAAAAACGCCATGATCTTAAGCGTGCCCGAAGGGGACGATAAGCCCCTCAAATACCCGCTGATGTTCACCATCTGCGATGCGCTCCTTATCAACAAAATCGACGCAGCGCCGTTTTTCAACTTCGATTTCGAGGCCTGCGCTGCGCGTGCCAAAAAGCTCAACCCCAACATAAAAATCTTCCCTGTTTCCGCAAAGACGGGCGAGGGGATGGAAGCCTTTTACGCATGGCTTCGCGGCGAGGTTTTAGCTTACCGCGCCAATATCGGAAAGTAACGGAGGATATTTATGGAAAGCTTGACAAAAATGTGGTTCCCCGAGGGCTATCAGTGTAAATACAACGAAAAGGTGATGGCGCTCGCGAACATGCTTGGCCGTAAAAAGCCAGGCAAGGGTTATGCCTGGGATGACCCGGAATACGTCATTCTGGAAGCGGGTGTTGACGATGAAATGGCCGAAATGGGCCTTGCCATGGGTTATTTTACAAGACGCACGGCGGCTGAAATGGCAGCCATTACCGGAAAACCCGAGGAATATTGCCACGAACAGATGATGAAGCTCGCCCAGTACGGCACCTGCTTTGTGAACGTCATCAACGGCGTTGATACCTTTTGGCATGCCGAAAGCTGGATACCCGGCATTATGGAAATGATCGTTAACAACCTCGACAACGTGGAAAAGTACCCCGTTGTGGCCTACGCCATGGAGGCATACGGGCGCGTGCGCGGGCCGTTTAGCGCGGGCATGTTCCCGCCGGGCATCGGGCTGATGCGCGTAATCCCCATTGAGTCTGCAATCGAAGGCAACACCCGCCGCGCAAGCTACGAGGAGGTTTCCACCTATCTTAATCAAAACACAGTGTTCTCCTGTTCGCCCTGTTCCTGCCGTACCGACCGCGAGGTCATGGGCGAGGGCTGCGGCCATTTGAAAGAGGATATGTGCATCCAACTAGGGGCCGGGGCGGAGTATTATATCCGCACGGGCCGCGCTCGCGCCATCACGCGAGAAGAGGCGTTTGACATCATCCGCCGCGCGGAGGAAAACGGCCTTATGCACCAAATCCCAAACATCGACGGTTCGGGGAAAACGCACGCCATCTGCAATTGCTGCGGCTGCGGCTGCTTGTCGCTTCGCACGGGTGCGATGTACAAAAACACCGACATGCTGCGCTCCAACTATGTATCCCGTGTGGACAAGGAAAAATGCGTGGCGTGCGGACAATGCGTGGAAAACTGCCCCACCAATGCGCTCAAGCTTGGGCAGAAGCTCTGCTCGCGCGGTCCGGTAACAGAGGATATTACAACCCGCTACACCCCGCGGGACAACGAATGGGTGCAGAAGGATTGGAATGCCGATTACCGCATCAACCGCGAGGAAGTGGTGGATACAGGTACTGCTCCGTGCAAGACCAACTGCCCCGCGCATATCGCCGTGCAGGGTTACATTAAACTTGCAGCACAGGGGAGATATGCGGAAGCGCTCGAGCTTATCAAAATGGAAAACCCGTTTCCCGCGGTTTGCGGCCGCGTTTGCAACCGCCGCTGCGAGGATGCCTGCACACGGGGCAATCTGGATGAGCCCATTGCCATCGACGAGATCAAAAAGTTCATCGCCGAGCAGGATTTAAACAAGGAAACACGCTTTATCCCGAAAAAACGTTACGATTACAGCGACAAAAAGATCGCGGTTGTCGGCGCCGGTCCAGCGGGGCTTTCCTGCGCGTATTACTTGGCAATCGACGGTTACGATGTTACTGTGTTTGAAAAACAGCAGCGCCTAGGCGGTATGCTTACGCTTGGCATTCCTTCGTTTGTGCTCGAGAAGAACGTGGTGGACGCGGAGATCGACGTGCTTCGTGAGCTTGGCGTAACCTTCAAAACCGGCGTGGAGGTCGGCAAGGACGTTACGCTTGATGAATTGCGCGCGCAGGGCTACAAGGCGTTTTACCTCGCCGTTGGCGCGCAGCAGGGCCGAAGCCTTAACCTTCCGGGCGAGGATGCCCAAGGGGTTATGTCCGGCGTGGAGTTTTTAAGAAACGTCAACCTCTCCGAGGAAAGGCTTTTAAACGGAAAGGTTATTGTGATCGGCGGCGGCAATGTGGCCATCGACGTAGCGCGCTGCGCCGTGCGAAGCGGCGGCGAACAGGTTTCCATGTACTGCCTTGAAAAGCCTGAGGAAATGCCTGCGCTCCCCGAGGAAATCGAGCTTGCGCACAGCGAGGGCATCTCCGTTTGCAACGGATGGGGACCCAAGCGCATCGTTACGGAAAACGGCAGGGTGACGGGTGTTGAGTTCATGCGCTGTGTTTCGGTTTTTGACGCGCAGGGGCGCTTCTCGCCGCAATACGATGAAAACGATACCTTTGTTGCGGATGCACAATGGGTCGTTCTCTCGGTGGGTCAGAGCATTGAGTGGGGTGGGCTTCTTAACGGCAGCAAGGCCGTTTTGAACCGCAACAATACCCTTCAGGTGGACGATTGGACGTACCAGACCGCCCAGCCCGACGTATTTGCGGGCGGCGACGCGGTGACCGGCCCCAAATTTGCCATCGACGCGATCGCGGCGGGCAAGCAGGCGGCGATCTCCATTCACCGCTTTGTACACCCCGGCCAGGATCTGCGCTTTGGGCGCAGCCGCCGCGCCTTCATCGAACTCGACAAATCCGCCGCCATCCTTGAAAGCTACGACAACACGCCCCGTCAGCGCGTTGGTGCGGTGGAAGGGGAGAAGGCAAAAGCGACCTTTAGGGATATGCGCAAAACCTTTACTGAGGAGCAAATGAAAAAGGAAAGCGAACGCTGCCTCGGCTGCGGCGCTACGGTGGTGGATGAATACATGTGCGTGGGCTGCGGCATGTGCGTTACCAAGTGCAAGTTCGACGCAATCAGCCTTGAGCGCGTGTACAATGGCGAGGGGGTTAAGTTCCTTTCGATCAAAAAAGCCATTACGCCGCATGTGCTCAAGCGCAAAGTCAGGATCGCCGTCAAAAAGGCAAAGAACCTCTTTGTGAAGGCAAAATAAGCACGGAAACGCGGTGAAAGGCATGCACGAGCTTGGCGTTGTGCTCGAAGTCGTAAAAACGGTAGAAAAAATTTATGAGGAGCGGCACCTTTCAAAAATTGACGCCCTGGTGCTGCAAATCGGCGAGCTTTCCTCCATGGTTCCAAAATATGTGGAGGCATGCTATCCCGCCGCGGTTGAGGGCACTGTTTTAGAGGACACGCGCCTTATAATTGAGGTTCTGCCCGGCAATGGATTTTGCACAAGCTGCAAAAAAGTGTTCAACGTTCTTCAAAACAAGGGAAAATGCCCTTGCTGCGGCACAAACCGCTTCGACCTTTTGGGCGGCAGGGAGTTTTTTATCAAAGAAATTGTGGCGTGTTAGCTGCCAAACGAAAGAACGCTTTCCCATGAGGGAAAGCGTTTTTGCATACGCAATCGGGGCTCGCGACGCGTTGAAACGCGTCGATTGTTGTGGTAAGATGAGCCATCCGCTTTTCTGTTCTTTTTTACATTTATACAAAAGCGCCTTCGGGTGCATGGAGGAGATCATGACGCTCAAAAAAACGGCACGCGTTTTGCTGCCCTTGCTCTCGGTGCTTGCGGTGGTCGTTTTTTTGGTTGCGCCCGCGCTGAATTCTCACGCGGTTCGCGCGCAATCGGGCGTTTTGGATCTTCGCAGATGGGATGCGCAGCGCGCGTTTGCTATTGCCGGGGAATGGCGGTGCTACAGCGGGCTTTTGCTTTCGCCCGCGCAGACGAAAAGCGGCCAAAACGCCTCTTCTTTTGTGTATTTGCCCGCAACATGGAGTGGGGATGGCGCAAATACCTATTGCCTGCAAATCGACGGCGCATCAGAAGGTGCGCGGTACGGGCTTCGTATACAAGGGCAGACCGGGGCCTATCGTTTTTTTGTGCAGGATGAGCTGATTGCCGTATGCGGCGAACTTGCGGACACGGCGTCGGCGCCATGTGGCGAATACCGCCCGCAGACAGTCTCTTTTGCTGCACCGTCGCAAAGCTTTACGCTTACGCTTCAGGTTCAAAACAATATTTACCCGTTTTCGGGAGCAACGGAACCGGTGCTTTTCGGCACGGAACAACAGCTTGCGGAGGCTGAAAGCCTTCTTATGTGGCTTACCGCCGTTTCCGTTGCGGGCGTGGCGCTGGCGGTGGCGTATTTTTTGGCATTTTTTGCGGGGAAAGGCGCCGAGCGATCTTTTTTGGCCATGTGCGCACTTTGCTTTACGGCGGTTTTGCGGCTGCTTATCATCGGCGACGCGGCATTGAGCGGGCTTTTTCCTGCGCTTTCTCTGGAATGGCTTACAAAGCTTGACTTTCTGAGCATGCTTTTTGCGCAGCTTTTCTTAGCGCTGTTTTTGCGCGCGGCATACGCTACGTGTATGCCGCGTTTTGCCGTTGCGGCACTGTTGTGTTATGCCCTCGTTGTGGCGCTGCTTGTAGCGGTTTTGCCTCTTGCGACGTTCGTGACCTTTTATACGTGGCTCAACGTGGTGCTCCTTGTGGTGCTTGTACTTTGTGCCTGTGTGCTCGCCCGCGCCGCTTGGCGCGCGGAGGAGGGGTCTCCTGTGCTGTTCTTCGCGGTGTTGATGTTGCTTGCAATGGTACTCTATAAGCTTTTTGTTCCGGATGGAGCACTTTTTGCATACCTTGCGAAGATAACCGCGTCCGAATATCTTGTTGTTGTGTTTGTGCAGATGGGGGTCATGGCGAAGCGCTACCGAAGCGCACAGGCGCTTGAGATCGCCTATCTTAGGGGGCAGATTCGTCCGCACTTTATCAACAACGCGCTTACGGCCATCATTTCCGTTTCGCGGGAAGACCCCGAAAAGGCACGCGGCCTTCTTGCGGACTTCAGCGTTTATCTGCGTGGCTTTTACGAAAACGATCGGCTGGAAACCGTGCCGCTTTCGCGTGAGCTTGAGCTTGTAAGCGCTTATGCGGCACTTGAGCAGGCGCGGTTTGGGGAAAAGCTTCGCATACGTTATTGCATAGAAAAAGAGAACGTACTTCTACCGCCACTGACGCTACAACCGCTGGTAGAAAACGCGTTCGTCCACGGCCTTCGCCCCAAAAAAGAGGGAGGGACGGTTACGGTTTACGCCAGAAGCGAAAAAAAAGGATGGATGCGCATCGGTGTGCGCGATGATGGCGTGGGCTGCGAGCCGGGAAAGCTCGTGTGGGGTGTTGCGCTTGAAAACATCGACCGCCGTTTGCGCAAACTTTATAAAACCTCGCTCGTGTTTGCTACAGCGCAGGGCGGCGGCTGCGAGGTCTATTTCGAAATCCCCAGCAGAAAAAAAGAAAGAAAAATGGGGAAGGAGAGGCAGCATGAAAGTTTGGCTCATTGACGACGAACTGCCCGCCCTGAAGGAAATGGCTTACCTGCTATCACAATACAAAGAGGTAGAGATCATCGGTGCCGATACCGCTCCCTTGGAGGCGCTTGAAAAAATGCAGCAAAACCCATCCGACGCTGTGTTTCTCGACATTGACATGCCGGAACTGAATGGGCTTGAAACCGCAGTTCGCATACGCGACGCCGCGCCGCAAACGCTTGTGATCTTTGTGAGCGCATATCCTCAATATGCGCTTGAGGCTTACGCCACGCATCCGGAGGACTTCCTTCTCAAGCCCGTGCGCCAACAGAGGCTTCATAGCTGCATGGAACATTTGAAAAAACGGTTTCCGCCAGCGCTGCACACGGGGAAAACGCCGTTAACCATACGCTGTTTCGGTGCGTTTCACATCGGCGCGCCGATTGAGGTCAGATGGGAGACACGGCGCGTACGCGAGTTGTTTTTGTACTTGATTGACCGCTGCGGATCACCCGCCTCCAACCAAGAATTGGCAGAGGTCCTTTTTGGAGAGCCCAGCGACAAAAAAACGCTCCATAACCTTTGCATGACGCTTTACCGGCTTAAGGGTCTTCTTTATCAAATGGATCCTACGCAAACGCTTTTACGGCTCACGGAGCAAAATGCGCTCTTGATTGCACCCGGTGTGTGCGACTTTTCAGATTTTATGCGGTTTGCCCGCGCCAACGCGGTTGTCTGCACAGGCAACGCTTCGGAGGCTGCGCGGGTGCTTGGGCTGTGCGAAGGGCCGTATCTTGATGGCATGGGGTTTGATTGGGCGGCAGAGAGTGCGCGAGAGACGGAAGAGGAATACGAACGCATCGCGCTGGGGTTGAGCGATTGGTATCAGGCAAACGCGAAAGACGAGGAAGCGGGACGCATGCTGAACGCGATGATACAGCGCGGAGGGTTTTGCGAGGAGGCACACGTAAAGCTTATGGAGCTTGCACTTGCAAAAAATGACCGCGAGGGCTTCCTATCCTGCTATCTCCAATACGCACGCACGCTTAAGAAGGAACTTGGGCAAAGCCCTTCCCGCAGGCTGCGGGAGGCTTACGAGCGGCTCAAATAAATAACGGATGGTTTTTAAAAGGTTAGGCGGCGCAAAACTGCGCCGCCTAACCTTTTGTGATATTTTGTGATAAGCACGTGCTATGATATGCCAAATCGGAATGGCCAAAGTGGTTTTGCGGCGGCAAACAGAATGAGGAGGGGCAGTATGACGCGCAAGGGCTTAGCAATATTTTTAGCGGTGATGATGGCGGCGTTTCTTGTACCGTATACGAGAGCATCGGCAGAGGGGGCTTTGGTCATTACCATTGCCTCGCATACGGCAGGGCAGCTTGAAGCGGAGGTGGACGCTCAAAAGGGTATCAGCGCCTATTCTGATATCACAGGGCTTGTTGTTGCGGGCGGCACGCTCAACAATACCGACAGGATTTTCTTGTATACAAGCGGAATGAGCGCCAACCTTCAAACCATCGATTGGACGGCAACAAGCCTTGATTATTCCGGCTATGAGGTAGATCCTGAGGCCGCTCCAAACCTCCTTCCCCAATATGCGTTTGGCAACTGGAGCAAACTCGCTTCTGTAAAGCTACCAGATAGTATCACAAAAATATCTGAATGGGCGTTTAGCAACTGTGGAGAGTTGACCTCTGTAACGCTTCCCTCCGCACTGAGCCAAATCGAGTACAACGTATTTTATAACAGTAGCAAGCTTACCTCCATTACCCTTCCCGCCAACCCCGTGGGGTTTATTTGCCATCCGAACGCCTTTACTGGCATCGCTTCCGATGCGGCACTGTATGTAACGCCTGGTACGCAAAGCGCGTGGGACGCAAAGGATTATGGTGCAACCGACGGGAAGCTTAATGGGGTTCGCATTGAAAACCTTGCGCCGCTGCTCAGCAACATAACTGCACAGAGAACTTCTGAAACCGCCGCGACCATAACTTTCTATTCCTCGGAGGCAGGAACGTGCTATTACGCGGTCGTAGAAGCGGGCGCGGCTGCACCTGCGATTGATACATCAACTGGCGGCGCTGCGATCAGCGGTACGCAAAAGAATACCGTTGCAATTGGCGGACTTCTAGCGGGCAAGGCTTACGATGTATATCTTGCAGCAAAAGACACGCTGGGGAATGTTACCGATTTGCCTACAAAGGTTGAACTTGAGACCTATGTGGCGCCTGTGGATGTGGTAATCGTAAACCATGTGGCGGACGCGCTGAATAGCGAGTTGAATGCTGCTTTGACGGCGCAAGGATTATCCGGCCGTTACGATAAAATAAAAAGCCTTACCATACAGGGCGGAAACATTGGTAGCGACGACTGGAGTGTATTTATAAACCTTTGGATGGCCGCTGCAATTGAACGCCTCGATCTTTCGGGTACAACGATAACCGAGGTTCCAAGCTATGGGTTTTGGAACTATACCTTTCGCGAGGTTTTGCTGCCTGCAACACTTGAAAGCATTGATGAAGACGCGTTTTACGGTTGCACAGCCCTTATGAAACTCAACCTACCTGCCGCTGTACCGCCTATCGTAGGGAGCACCGCGTTTGACGATATTCCTTTGGGGGCTAGCGTGCTCGTGCCTAAGGGGAGCAAGGCGCTCTACCTTTTGGCAAACGACGGTAACACGACGGATGCTTTCTGGTACGGCTTTTTGGTGATAACAGAAGAGGAGGAAACTGGGGAGACAACGGTAGCTCCCTCTGTTGGTGGTGCGTCGGCAAACGTTACAGGTGCGAACGCGGCGTTTTCGGCTGTGGCCTTTGCGGGTACGCTTGCCATAGACGAGCGCGGCTTTGTGTACGGTATGGGCGAAAACCCCGCCATTGGAGCCACAGGCTATTTGAAGGCGGCGGCGGGGAGCGGGGCCGGGAGCTATGCCGTTACCGTTTCGGGGCTTTTGCCAAACATCAAATACCATGCGCGCGCCTATATGATTAGCGGCGGCGCTGTATACTATGGGGGTGTGTTCTCTTTCACAACAGGCGCAGGTACAAGCGTACCAAACACCGGTTCGCAACAAAGCGTATTCGGCTTTGTTGCTGCGGGGGGGGCGGTGCTCCTGTTTGCTTGCGCTGGCACGCTACGCTTTGCTAAACGAAGCGGCAAGCGTCAAAAATAAGAGAACATAGCAAATAGAAAAGGCGGGATAGGGCTTGGCATATGCCGAACCCTATCCCGCAATCGTTATCTTTCAATTAAGGTGAGCGCCGATTCAAACCCGGCGCAAAAGCTTCGTGCGGAATTACACTCATCCGAGCGCGCGCTGCTTCACGATTTTTCGTATGCTGTCGGTGGATAAATAAAACTGTTTGGCAAGCTCACCAACTGCCGCGCCATTGCGGTAGCTCTGTACAATCTGGCGGTTGCGCGCTTCATAACGTGCACGCGAACCGTTCACTTCGCCCCATGCAGCTTTGCTTTCGCCACTGGGTACATAAATAAGTTCGCCCGCGCAGTATTTTTGAAGTTCAGCCAACAGCGCCTCGGGCAATACTGCCTCTGCGTTGCGATATTTCATGCAATCTCCTTGAAAAAACATGGTCGGTTGAATGGGTGCGGAACATAAAAAAACCGCGGAGCAACCCGCGGTTTTAGGTCCCTCGCAAAGAGCGGCATCCGGCGCGCGGGAAACAACAGGGCAAAAAAGCCCCGGCTCCTACGCGCCGAACACCTGTTTGAATTTAGAGGCTCAACACCTCATCCAAAATCTTCACCACTTGATCAACCCCCTTCAAAGAGATTGCAATTCCGGATTGCAGCTTTATTTTACCGCGCTTGCCGCTATTAGGCAAGGGAAAAAACGGATAAAGAGGTTTTTCCGCCAGCCAAAACACGAAATACTCTTTGCCCGCGCCACAAGGAAACTACAATGCGGCGGCTCAATGTGTCACGGTGGGCAGACTGTCGAGGTTGTTATCCTCCCGATCATCGGGGAGGGATTTTAAGTATTCGTTACCGTTGCGTGTGGCAATACCAACGCCCTTGATTCCGCCCTCGTGCGCCATGCGCACGCCTTCCTCTTTGGTAACGCAGTTGCCGTCAGAAAGTTGGTAGCCTGTAACGTGGCCGCCTTCCTTGACGAGTGCAATGATCTCCTTTGCGTCCGCATGTGGCGAAGGTACCTCCTTCATGGCGGCCATTGCCAAAAACGACAAATCGCGAAACTCCATGCCCGCTTCCTCCTTTTACGCGGCGAAATACCGCGTCTGATGGACTTATCCTTTGAAGAGGCGCGTCTTGCTATTCCCGCTTGGCATTGGTGCTTGAAACAAAAGCGGGGAGATGATAAAATCTCCTTTGGGAATGAAGTTCTCCCCCGGCAATTTGCCGAAACTGCGGTTGGCTGATGACTTCTATGCTGTTTGCGTGGAAGCGTCGGCTTTTTTTGTGAAAGGCGGCTTTATGAAAACGGTTCTTTTGGTGGGGCTTGGCGGCATGATCGGCACGATTTTAAGGTATTTGCTCGGGCTTGTTCCCGTACAGGGCGACCTTCCGCTGGTTACGCTTTTGATCAATTTTTCGGGCTCGTTCGTCATCGGCATGGTTGCGGGGCTTGCTGCATGCTCGCACCTGAATGGCGATGCTGTGCTTTTCTTGCGCACGGGCATCTGCGGCGGGTTTACCACGTTTTCCGCATTTTCTTTGGAAACCTTTCAGCTTTTGGAGAGCCGCAAATTTGCCGCCGCTGGCATCTACGCAACGCTGAGCGTGGTGCTTTGCGTTGCTGGTGCGGCGCTTGGCTATGCGTTTGCCCGCTTGGTGGCCGAATAAACGCTGCGTTCCTCCGGCAAGCTATGAAAAAAGAAAGGGGAACGCTTTATGGGCAACAAAATGAAAAGCACGCACAACAAAAAGAAGGAAGACGGCAAATTCCGCTCCAAACATGTAAAGCATGACCCGCCTGCGGAAAGCGCCCGCGCAGTGTTTGGCAAAAAGGGGCCGGAAGAAGGTTCCTTCGATTGAGCGGGGAAACGCTGTTTTTTGAAATACAACAGCATCTATTGAACGACGAAAAGCCGTCGCTCTATTTGGAAGCGGCGAGCAAAACCGCGCCTTTTCGGGAGCCGCCTTTTTCCATGCTTTTGCGCCTTAAAAAAACGGAGCAGTCGCCCGTGCGTCATCCCGAAGGCAACGTATGGAATCACACCATGCTCGTGGTGGATGAGGCAGCCGCGCGGTGCGGCGAAAGCAAAGCTCCCGCGGCGTTTATGTGGGCGGCTCTCCTTCATGACATCGGAAAGCCCTACGCAACGCGTGTACGGCGCGGCAAAATAACCGCCTACGGGCACGATGCAACGGGCGCGGCGCTGGCGGAACGGTTTTTAAGCGCCTTTGTAACGGATGAAGCATTTATACGCGCGGTATGCATGCTTGTGCGCTACCACATGCACATGCTCTACGTTTTGAAGAACCTGCCCTTTGGAGATCTTTCGGCGCTTCGGCGGGAGACGGATGCTGAGGAGATTGCCCTTCTTTGCCTGTGCGACAGGCTTGGGCGGCTCAATCCCGACCGTACCTCGGAGGAGCAAAACCGGCAGACATTTTTAAGAAGAATCAAAGCCGAAGCATAAATGCAACGTGAAAAACGCCGCGCGGAGAACTTCCGAGTGGCGTTTTCTCCAAAAAAGGACAAATGCTTCAAAAAAAACAGCGCTTACGCCTTCACTTCGTCCTTTTCTTTAGCGCTCGGTTTGCGAGGAAGGGGAGCCCAAACGAAAGCGCAACGTGGTGTAAAAACGTACGCATTTGCGTTTTGAAGGCGGCTATGATATTTTTGATAGTATAAAAATACCGCGAAGGCATAAAGAGGGTGATTCGTGTAAATACGGAAGCATCTG